>NZ_JACARZ010000030.1:0-15377 GCF_013386315.1 Pseudomonas sp. P7779
CCACGGTCCAAAGCCGGAGTGAGGGCACTCCGAGCCTAGGCGAGGAGCCGAGTGGTGGGGCAAGAGCGTTTTGCTTACTTTTGCGCTTTTCAAAAGTGAGCCGCTGTAAGAGCGGAACCAATAGCGGCCATAACCGCAAAAACGGATATGTACCCAGGCAGATCAGAAATTCTGCCCCATGGAGAACTGGAACACCTGCTTGGTCGCATTCTCCGGCGTACGAACCGGCAACGCCAGGTTGATACTCAACGGCCCCAACGGGCTGTACCACGTAGCCCCAACCCCCACAGATGCACCCAGCTGACTCAGGTCAACCCCATTACAACCCTGGGTAGTACTGAGGGCACACTTGTCCGAATAAACGTTACCCACATCCCAGAACACAGACGTTCGCACCGATTTATTATCTTTAAGGAACGGCATCGGAAACAGATATTCCGCCCCCCCGGTAATCAGGATGTTGCCCCCCAACGCCTCAGGACTGCGGTCGCTGTAGTACTGCTGGCCCGCACTGGCATACGCCCCTGTCGCCGGCGTACTGCGCGGCCCAAGCGTGCCGCTTTCAAACCCGCGCACCGAACCTTCACCCCCGGCCGTGTAGTTTTCATAAAACGGCAGGCCGTCCGTCGAGCCGTACCCGTTGGCGTAACCGAGCTTGGTATGCAAACGCAGCGTCGTCGAATTGGTGATCGGCACAAATGTCTGCCCGGAATAATCGAGTTTGTAGAAACTCAAGTCACTGCCCGGAAGCGTCACCGTCAGGTTCAGGTTCTGCGAGTAACCACGGGTCGGCATCACGCCTTTGTTCAACGTCGACTCCGACCACCCAAGGTTGGCCTTGAAGTTGGTGAACTCACTGCCTTCGCGCTGAAGAAAATCGTAGATCTCATCAGAGCTGTAGATGCCCGGGTCGATACTGTCGTGTTGCACCGTCAGGCCGAAACTCAACCGCGAGGTTTCATTGATCGGGTAGCCGAGTGTGGCCCCCAGGCCGTAACTGTTGATGGAGTAGTAGGAAACACCGCTGCCATCGTCGTAGTAGTTGTTGTAATCGGTGGCACTGTAGAACGCGTTATAGCCCAGGCTCACCCCGTCCGGCGTGAAGTAGGGGTTGGTAAAGCCAATGTTGTACTTGCTCTGGTACTGCGAGCGGGTCAGGCCCAGGCTGGCATAATCTCCGGTGCCCAGGAAGTTGTTCTGGGTGATCGAACCGCCAAGGATCAGCCCGGCATCCTGGGCAAAACCGACGCTGGCGGTAATCGAGCCGGACGCTTGTTCTTCGACCGCGTAGTTCACATCAAGCTGGTCGTCGACCCCCGCCACGGCTGGGGTTTCGACGTTGACCTCCTTGAAGAAGCCCAGGCGCTCAAGGCGAACCTTGGACTGGTCGATCAGGTAGGTCGACGCCCAGCCACCTTCCATCTGGCGCATTTCCCGGCGCAGCACCTGGTCGTCGGTCTTGGTGTTGCCACGGAAGTTGATGCGGTTCACATAGGCCCGTTTGCCCGGGTCGACCGCAAACACGATGTCCACGGTGTGGTCTTCATCGTGGGGCGTGGGCATGCCGTTGACGTTGGCGAAGGTGTAGCCGTCGTTACCCAGGCGCCGGGTGATCAGGTCCGAGGTGGTGGTCATCAGCTTGCGCGAGAACACCTGGCCTTTCTGCACCAGCAACAGGGCTTCAAGCTGGTCCTGGGGCACTTTCAAGTCGCCGCTGAGCTTCACGTCACGCACCGTGTATTTCTCGCCTTCGTTGATGTTGACGGTGATATAGACGTGCTTCTTGTCCGGGGTGATGGACACCTGGGTCGAGGTGATGTCCATGTTGATATAACCACGGTCCAGGTAATAGGAGCGCAGGCGTTCCAGGTCCCCGGTGAGTTTTTCACGGGCGTACTTGTCATCGTTGGTGAAGAACGACAGCCAGTTGCTGGTCTTGAGGGTGAACGTGCCGATCAGTTCCTTGTCGGTAAACACGTGGTTGCCCACCACGTTGATGTGCTGGATCGCGGCCACGGAGCCTTCGTCGATCTTGACCTTCAGGCCCACGCGGTTACGCGGCTGCGGCAGCACTTCGGTGTCGACCGTGGCCGAATAGCGACCCTGGGCCACGTACTGGCGCTGCAGTTCGTTGCGCATGCCTTCCAGGGTGGCGCGCTGGAAGATCTCGCCCTCGGCCAGGCCCGACTGCTTCATGCCCTTGAGCAGGTCTTCGGTGGAGATGGCCTTGTTGCCTTCGAACTCGATGCTGGACACCGATGGGCGCTCGACCACATTGATGATCAGCACCGTGCCGTCGCGGCTCAATTGGATGTCCTGGAAGAAGCCGGTCTTGAACAACGCACGGGTGGAATCCACCAGCCGTCGGTCATCCGCTTCGTCCCCCACGTTCAGCGGCAAGGCACCAAACACGCTGCCCGCCGAGACCCGTTGCAGACCGTTGATACGGATATCCGAGATTTTGAAGGCTTCAGCGTGTGCAAGTGTGACATTGAGCAGCAGCGCAACCGAGCAGAGCAGGCGCGAAAAATTCATCAAGATCTTTTCCAGAACACATCGACAAGCAGCGCAAGCGCGCCGGGATGACTCGCCGCAGACGGGTCACCACAACGCGGCCAGACGGGTGGACGGCAAGCATAAGAGCGGCGCGGGTTTGGTGCGGTTAACCAAGTGTCAAGTTAGGTAAAGGTTGGCCCCGGGGCGATGAGGCTGGGCGATACTGTGGGGGTACCCTTTCACGAGCTCGCCATGATCCGCGTATTGCTAGTCGACGATGACCAGGAACTGACTGAAATGCTGGGCCAATACCTGGAGCATGAAGGCTTTGAGGCGACCTGTGTGCACACCGGCGAGGAGGGTGAGGTCGAGGCACTGTCGGGGCGCTACAGCATTGTGGTGCTGGACGTGATGCTGCCCAGGCTGTCGGGCATCGAGGTGCTCCGGCGTATCCGGGCCAGCAGCCAGGTGCCGGTGGTGTTGCTCACGGCCCGGGGCGACAACATCGACCGGATCACCGGGCTGGAACTCGGCGCGGACGATTATGTGCCCAAGCCCAGTTCCCCGGGTGAGCTGGTGGCGCGGCTGCGCGCGATCATGCGCCGGGTGCAGCCCGTGGACCCGCCGGCCGCTGACGTGATCAAGACCGGCGCCCTGGTGCTCTGGCCCGGCAAGCGCCAGGCCCTCTGGAAAGGCTGCGCACTGGGGCTGACCAGTACCGAATTCAGCCTACTTGAAGTGCTGGCCCGGTGCGCCGGCCAGGTGGTGAGCAAAAAGGACCTGTCGCTCAATGCCCTGGGCTGCCCGTTGACCCGCTATGACCGGCGCATCGACGTGCATATCAGCAGCATTCGCCAGAAGTTGGGCCCGCGCCCGGATGCCAAGGCCTGGATCCAGAGCGTGCGTGGCCTCGGTTACCTGTTGATCGCCGAATGATGAAACCCAGCCGGCTGTTCTGGAAACTGTTCCTGGCCTTTTGGCTGGCCACCAGCCTGACGTTCCTGGTGGGCTTGAGCATTCTCGTGGCGGGCAGCCTGGGCCCCGGGGACCATCATCTGGATGCGATCCTGGCCAGCGAAGAACAGTTGCTGGAACAGTACGGTGTCGAGTCGGGCCGCCAGCTCCTGGCGGTGTGGCAGCCACCCCACGGCCAAGCCATTGGCGTTTATGACAGTGCCGGTCAATTGCTGGCCGGCACGCCGGTCTCGCAGGTGGCTTATGAAAAGTCGCTGATCAGCAAGGACGGGGCCGCGCTGTCCCTCAGGTCTTCCCATCCTCCCCACGAACCCGGGCGCCTGGGCCACTGGATCCCGCTGATCATCGGCACGCTGATGAGCGCGCTGTTCAGTGGGTACATGGCCTACTACCTGGCGTGGCCGCTGGCTTATCTGCGGCGGGCGATGGGCGACGTTGCGCTGGGCCGCTTCGAAACCCGGGTGCGGCCGATGATGGGCAAGCGCCGTGATGAAATCGTCGACCTGGCCGAAGACTGCGACCGCATGGCCAACCAGCTCAAGCTGCTGGTGGAGGCCCAGCAACAGCTGCTGCACGACATCTCCCATGAACTGCGCTCACCGTTGACGCGCCTGCAAGTGGCCATCGGGCTGTTGCAGCAAGACCCGGCACGCCAGGAAATGCTCGGGCGCATCCAGCGTGAATCGGCGCGCATGGACACGCTGATCGAGGCGCTGTTGACCCTGGCGCGCGTGCAGGGCCGCCCCGAAAGTATCGAGCGCGAGCCGGTGGATATCGTCGAATTGCTGGCCGTGATTGTCGAGGATGCTCAGTTCGAGGCGGGTATCAAAGGCTGCAGTGTCAGCTTGCAGGCGTGTCCGGACTTTGTCAGTCGGGCCAGCGGCGAGCTGCTGTATCGGTGTTTCGAAAATGTCATTCGAAATGCCGTGCGCTACACGCAGCCTGATACCACGGTGCAGGTTTCGGCGGAGGTCAGCCCCGACAACCGTTGGCTGCGGGTGTTGATCACCGATCAGGGGCCGGGAGTTGAAAACCTGCGGCTGCGGAGTATTTTCGAGCCTTTCGAACGTGGCCCGAATGACAACGATGCCGGTTTCGGACTGGGCCTGGCGATCGCCTTGAGGTCCGTGGAAATGCATGGCGGCACCATCGAGGCGCACAACGAGCCGTCCGGCGGGTTGAGCGTGGAAATCATCCTGCCTCGGGTGGGATCTTTACACGATATTACATTGGCTTGACCGCCCTGTACGCCCTGCGCCTTTAGACTTTTCTCCTGCGTGAGCTGATGTTCAGTGACGCCATTGGCGTGGAGGTGGCGATGTTTCAGGTGCACAAAAAAGGCTTCGTGGCCGGCAAGAAAATGGTCGACGGCCTGGTGCCTTACGATTTCTTCTGTGAAGACAGCCCGGCGATCAACCTGTTCGTGTTTACCGGCTCTGCGGCCCTCGGCCAAACCGTGGAAGAGCAGACATTGTGGGGCTTTACCCGGCTGGAGCGGTTTGAAGCCATGACCGGCGCCCTGGTGGCGAACAAGAAGAACGACGGCTGGTTTCAAAGCGTCAACGTGCTCACCGGGCCCAATCAGAACGGCACCCAAAGTGTGAAATTCCAGCGCGTGCTGAAGATCATCAAGCACGCCACCGCTACGGGCCGCGCGACCAGCAAGTTTGAATACGAGATTCATACGGATGAAGGCGACACCTACTTCACCCGCCGACCCGCTGCACCCGACAGTGCGCAAACCGTCATCTATGCGGCGGATCAATAGCGCGGCTGCCGGAGTTCAAAAAGAGCGAAAAGGGGACAGATTTATTTATAAAATAGATCTGTCCCCTTTTTACCGTCCCCTTTTTACCGTTACATGCCGGCAGCCTCTACCGGTGCTGAAACCTTGGCAACGAAGCAATCCGCATCTTCGGCTCCTGCAACCTGGCCAGGTCACTGGCAATCTGCGCCCGCCAGAAATGCGCCCCGGCCAGTTGCGCATCCACCCACGCCTGGCGCAGCAACACCTTGGCCTTGTCCACCGACCCGTACTGGGCCTGGCGCAGAATCAGCTGCGCCTTGATCCGCAACATCTGCGGCACGAACCAGCGCTCATGCCGGCCCAGCGCCAATTGCAGGGTATCTTCCAACACCTCCAGCGCCAGTTTCTCCAGGCCCAGCCGCGCCAGCCCCAGGGCGTATTCACAACGCAGCAAGCTATAAAGCTGGCTATCGCCTTGGCCATGCAGGTGATGCAAGGCCTCACCCAGCAACGGCACGCCTTCTTCGGGCGCCCCCTGGCGGATCAGCAGGATGCTCTCGAAGCACAGCCGAAACTGACGCCAGATGTGCAGGTCCTGCTGGGTCGTGCTGTCTTGCAGCAAGCCCAGGTAGTACCGCACCTTGGGCAGGTTGGACGCCAACAGCGCCAGGGGAATTGCCCCCAGGCACAGGGTGTACCAGAGGGTCGCGGGGTGATCGAGGGTGATGGCTTCATCGACGCAACTGCCGATCAGGCGCAGCGCCGGGTCGACATCGCCTTCCAGCAACTGCACCTGTGCCTTGAGGCAGCGGGCGGCGATGCGCTGGTCAAAATGCACGTCGATAATGTGCGAGCGCGGGGCTGACGGTGACCCCAGTGCCTCGTCGATATTCTGTCGGGCGCCGGCCAGGTCCCCCATGTGAAACAACGCCAGCGCGCGCATACGTTTACCCAGCAGTTGCTGGTTGCCGCTGTGGCTCAGGCTGATGTAGCGCTCGGCCAATTCCAGCGCTTCGGCGTACTGGTTGCAGCCGCAGCGGTCACTCCACAGGCCCCACAGCGCCCGCAGCTTGTGCTCGGCATCGCCCAGGTCGCGGGCGTCTTCACGCACCTGGCGCCAGGCTTCGCGCATTGGCCCGCCGGTGCCATAGGTGAGCATCAGCACGCTGGCCAGGGCGGTTTGCAACAGCATGCGCTGGCGCAGCGGCAGCGGGGTGGTGGCGGCGCTGGCCAGGCCTTTGTCGACCCAGGTACGGCACTCGCTGACCAGCGACAGGCGCAGCCACAAAGGCACACCGCCCAGGGTCAGTTCGATGCCGGTGGGCAGGTCGCCCGAGGCTGAAAAGGCCCACTCCAGCGCGGTGCGGATGGTGTTGATTTCCGGGCCGTAGAGGCCGATCCAGGTCTCGGGAGAAAGCCCGTCGAGGGTCTGCCCGGCGTCCTGCAATACGCCCAGCGCATACAGTGCATGACGCTGGCGGGTGGCGTCGGCTTCGCCGTGTTCGTTGAGTTTCTCCAGGGCGTAGGCGCGGGTGGTTTCCAGCAGGCGGTAGCGCTTGAGCAACTGCGATTCACCGGCGATCAGCAGCGACTTGTCCATCAGGCTTTCCAGCAAGGGCAGGGCATTGCGTGCATCGAGGGTGCTGCTGGCGGTCATGGCCTTGACCGCGTCCAGGGTAAAAGAACCGGTGAACACCGCCAGTTGGCGCAACATGGCCTGTTCGTCGCCGGTGAGCATCGAGTAGGTCCAGTCCAGGGTCGCGCTCAGTGAACGGTGGCGGGCGAGGGCGGTACGCCGGCCGGTCATTTGCAGGCGGAAGCTGCCGTCGAGCAACCCCACCAGGTCCTGGATGCCAAAGGTGCGGACCCGCGCTGCGGCGATTTCGATGGCCAGGGCGTTGCTATCGAGCTTGCGACAGATGGCGCTGGCGGCGGCGACGTCGGTGTCCTTGAACACGAAGCCGGGGTCGAGGGCCTTGACCCGTTCGATGAACAACGCGATGCCCGACCAGGTCATGGCTTGCTCGGCACTCAAGTTCACGTCTTCGTCCGGCACCAGCAGCGGTGCGAGGTCGTGCACCCGTTCGCCTTCGGCCCGCAGCGGTTCGCGGCTGGTGGTCAGCACGCAGCACTGGGGCGCGCAGCGCAGCAGCACTTCGACGACGTCGGCGGTGGCTTGCAGCACGTGCTCGCAGTTGTCGAGCACCAGCAGCAACGGGCTGTTGGCGAGCATCGAGGCCACGCTTTGCAAGGGCTCGTCACTTACGCTTTGAATGCCCAGCGCGTTGGCGAGCATGCCGGCCACCCATTGGCCGCTGGTGGCGGGGGCCAGGTCGACGAAGCACATGCCCTGGTGAAAGCGGCCCTGCAGCAGCTGCGCCACGGCCAGGGCCACGGTGGTCTTGCCGATGCCGCCGGGGCCGGTGATGGTCACGAAACGCTGGCTCAGTACCTGGTCGGCCAGGCTCAGGATCAGCTGTTCGCGGCCAATCACCGTGGTGGGCGCCGGTTGCAGGTTCGGTGCCTCTACTGTCGGGGCGGGCAGCAGGGCCTGGGTCATAGCGCCTTCACTCACCGCCTGCATCGTCACCGGCGCGACAAACCGATAACCCCGGCCTGGCACGGTGACGATGTAGCTGAAGTTGCCGTCATCCCCCAGCGCCCGGCGCAGCGCAACGATCTGCGCGCGCAGGTTGCATTCCTCCACCACCACCTTGGGCCAGGCGAAAGAGATCAGCTCGGACTTTTCCAGCAACTCGCCAGCCCGGCTGGCGAGGGCGATCAGCAAGTACAAGGCGCGGCTGCCGAGGGTCACCGGCTCGCCGTTGCGCAGCAATACATGCTGGCGCGCCAACAAGAGAAAGGGGCCAAAACCGATTGCATTCTCGGTGTGGTCCGGGGCCTGGGGGGCGAGGTCCGTGAAGGACGCTGCGGGGTATTTGCTCGAACTCATCAATTTGTCCTTTTTTGTAGTCGGGCTTGTTATTGGCGATCAGGCCATTCGCCCTTTTGGGTGCTTACGTGCGGCAGCAGGCTTGGAGAGTTGAAGTCGATCAAAAAGGTGAGAATTGCCGCCCTCCTTTGGGGCATGGACGTTGTTATAGGGCGCGGGGCCGTTGGGTTTCAGGCGATGAGACTGTTTCAATTTAGAAACATTTTATTACTAGAAAACCTGATGTAGCAGAATGTATGCCAGTTGGCATGTAACAAAGATGACAACAACCGTATGAAATTTATGGGGATTTTTGAGGTCGTCGAAGGCGGGGGAAGGTGGGTGTTCGGAAAGGCGAATATTTCTAATTGTGTCGTTCGGGATGCCGAATAAAACGGCGGTGGTTTGGCGTGGTTTTTTTGGCTGTGTATCAGACTGTGTATCAGCACCCACCTGATACACCGGCATGAATAGAAGGAGGAAACGCGACACAGACGGGATACACGCCTGGCTTTAAATCTGTCTACCAGATGGCGCAGGCGGTCACCCACCGCACAAGCGCCCTGGCCACATTCAGTCAAGCCAGGAGATTCAACAATGAAGCGCCATTACGCAGCCCTTGCCGCCACCCTCGCACTGTCCCTCGGTGCCTTCGCCGCCACCGCCCATGCCGAGGATGCCAAGCCTCAGGAAAAATGCTTCGGCGTGTCCCTCGCCGGTGCCAACGATTGCGCCGCCGGTGCCGGGACTTCCTGCGCCGGCACCGCCAAGGCGGATTACCAGGGCAACGCCTGGGTGCTGGTGGACAAAGGCACCTGCACCCAGATCAAAACCCCCAAAGGCTTCGGCAGCCTGACGGAACAACCATGATTGCCCTGGCCCCTGCGGTGCTCAAGCGTGTGCTGCCTGAGGCGCTGCTGTTGCTGGTGGCCCGCCTCGGGATCGCTTCGGTGTTTTTCCTCTCGGGCCGCACCAAGGTGACCGGTTTCCTGCAGCTCAAGCCGTCGACCTACACCTTGTTTCGCTCGGAATACGCCTTGCCGCTGGTGCCGCCGGACTGGGCAGCGCACCTGGCGACCTACGCCGAGCATCTGTTCCCGCTGTTGCTGGTGCTGGGCCTGCTGACCCGCCCGGCGGCTGCCGCGCTGTTGGGCATGACCCTGGTGATCGAGGTGTTCGTGTACCCCGACGCCTGGCCGACCCACCTGACCTGGGCGGGCTTGTTGCTGCCGCTGCTGGCGTATGGCGGCGGGGCCTGGTCACTGGACCGCGTGCTGTCCGGCCAACGCCGTTAACCCTTTCACAACAATGATCAGGCCCCAAGGCCTGTGGAGAGTCGCATGCGTATTCTTTCTTCCCTGGCGATCGCCATGGCACTCGCTACACCGTTGGTGGCCTCGGCCGCCGATGCAGCCAAGCCCCAGCCGGGCACCGGTAAAAGCGTGGTGATCGTGCCCGGTTCCTTTGTCGACGGCTCCGGCTGGCGAGTGGTGCACGACATCCTGATTCACAAGGGCTACAAGGTCACCGTGGTGCATCAGGGCCATGAAAGCCTCGCCGCCGACGTGGCCGAGGCCCGCGAAGTGCTGGAGCAGCAGGTCGGCCCGGTGGTGCTGGTGGGTCACAGCTCAGGCGGCGGGGTGATCTCGATTGCCGGTGACCGCGACAAGGTCAAGTCGATGGTCTATGTCTCGGCCCTGCAACCGGAAGTCGGCGAGAACATGAGCCAGCTGCTGTCGTCGATGCCGGCGCCGAGCAATGACGTGATGCAGACCCGCGACGGGCATCTGTTCTTTGATCGCACCAAGTTCAATGCCGATTTTGCTGCCGACCTGACCACCAACCGCACCGACTTCATGGCCGCCTCCCAGGTGCCGGCCACCACCGCGCTGTTCGGCGGCACCGTGTGGGCCGCGGCCTGGCACAAGAAGCCGACCTACGCCGTGGTGTCCACCGAAGACCGTGCCCTGAGCCCCGATCTGCAGCGCTGGATGTACAAGCGCGCCGGCTCGAAAGTCACTGAAATCAAGGCCAGCCACTCGGTGTACATCTCCCAGCCCGAGGCTGTGGCGAAGGTCATCGAAGACGCGGCATCCGTCATCAAATAAACCCCACCCCCGAGGAGTAATACCCATGAGCACATCCATCAAATCCCGCTTGAGCCTTGCCACTGCTGCCGCCCTGATCGCCATGGCGTCCGCTTCCTTCGCGGCCGCCGCCAGCGCCGCCGACCAGCCGGAACAGCCGGGTCGCTGCTACGGCGTGAACAACTGCAAGGGCGAAAGCCTGTGCGCCACGGCCAAGAACGATTGCAAGGGCCTCAACAGCTGCAAGGGCCAGGGCGTTGTCGTCAAGACCCCGTCCGAGTGCCTGAAGCTGGGCGGCACCACTACCGAACCGAAGTAACACCCCGGCGGGCCCAGGTTGGGCCCGCCGCCTATTTATGCAACGGAGACCACATGATGCCGACACCCAACCCGCGTTTTCCAGGCTATGGCCTGGGGCTGCGCAAGGAACACTACAGCGAGTTCCTGGAGAACCCGGTGGCGGTGGATTTCGTTGAAGTGATCTCCGAGAATTTCATGGTCGCGGGCGGCCAGCCCCGGCACATCCTGCGCCAGATTCGCGAGCGGTATCCGGTGGCGCTGCACGGGGTGTCGATGTCGATCGGCACGGCCGAGGGCCTCGATCGCGATTACCTGAAACGCCTCAAGTCGCTGGTGGACGAGATCGAACCGCTGTTTGTGTCCGACCACTTGAGCTGGTCCCGCAGCGGGGGTTTCAACTCCCATGATCTGTTGCCGGTGCCTTACACCCATGAGGCATTGGACCGGGTCTGCGCCAATATCGACCTGGCTCAAGAAGTGTTGGGCCGCACGATGCTGTTTGAAAACCCGTCCAGCTACCTGGCCTTTGATGGCGCGTCCATGAGCGAGTGGGAATTCATCGCCGCCATGTCCCGGCGCACCGGCTGCGAGCTGTTGCTGGACGTCAATAATGTGTTTGTCAGCGCCAGCAACCATGGCTTTGACGCTCTCGCGTTTCTCGACGGGATTCCGGCCGAGCGGGTCCGGCAAATTCACCTGGCCGGCCATAGCCAGGGCCGCGATTTGCTGATCGACAGCCACGACAGCCCGGTGTGTGACGGCGTCTGGGACTTGTATGCCAAGGCCGTTGCGTTGCTCGGCCCGGTCGCCACGATGATCGAGCGCGATGACGAGATCCCGCCCCTGGCAGAGCTGCTGGAGGAGCTGTCGATCGCCCGCATGCTCGGTGCCTCCGAGGCCTACAAGCGTGCGCAGGTGCGCTCATGAATCTCGCGCAATGGCAGCAGGCTTTTCATACCTGGCTGGTGAGTGCCTCGGAGCAGTCGGCCGAGATGTTGGGTAACAAGGCCGCGGGACTGGCGGTGTATCAGAACAACTACCGCGCGCAATTGGTGGGTTGCCTGGAACAGGCGTTTCCCAACCTGCGGCGCTGGGTCGGGGACGAGGCGTTCCTGGCCGCGTGCGTCAGCCATATCGACCGGCATCCGCCCCATGCCTGGACCCTGGACGTCTATCCCGAGGGTTTTCATCTGACCCTGGGCGAACTGTTCCCCAACAATCCCGACGTGCATGAACTGGCCTGGATCGAGTCGTCGCTCAATGAAGCATTTGTCGCCGCCGATGCCAGCCCGTTGCCCATGGACGTGCTGGCGTCGGTGGATTGGGACACGGCACGCCTGCAACTCACGCCGTCGCTGCGCTGCCATGGGCTGACCACCAACGCCGAGGCGATCTGGTCGGCATTGTGGCAGCAAACCCCGGCGCCCGAGGCGCTGATGCTGGCCGAGGCCGGTGGGCTGCTGGTGTGGCGCCGCCAGTTCACCTCGCGCTTGCGCCAGGTCGATGCGCTGGAGTTCCAGGCCTTGGTGCACCTGCAAGGCGACGGCAGTTTTGCCGGGTTGTGCGAGTTTCTGGTGGAGCGCCTGGGGGAGGAGGAGGGCGTGGCAAAAGCCGGTGAGTGGCTGGCCGGCTGGATCGGCAGCGAGTTGATTGTGGGGGTTGTTGACGACCTTCCAGTGTCGAATTTTTCGGAGCTATAAACCCATGTCTTTTTTCAATCGCCGTCGCTTTCTGATTTCCAGCGCCATTGCTTCAGTCGCGCTGTCACTGCCGGTATGGGCGGCGCCTGCGCCCTGGACGATCCGCCAGGTCAGCACCGACCTGCTGGATATCGGCTACTACGAAGCCGGCCCGGAAGGCGGCCGGCCGATCATTTTGCTGCATGGGGCTGACGGCGACCTTGAGCGTTTTGCCGAGGTCTCGCCGCATCTGGTGTCCCAAGGCTTTCGGGTAGTCATCCCGTACCTGCGAGGCCATGGCAGCACCACGCAACTGGACAAGGCTGCGCCCGCCGTCACTCAGGAAGTCGTTCTCGGCCAGGACGTTCTGGACCTGATGAACGCCTTGCACATCCCCGAGGCGGTGCTCGGCGGGTTCGATCTCGGCGGCCGCGCTGCCACCGCCGCGGCGACCTTGCGGCCAAGCCGTTGCGTGGCATTGGTCACCGTCAACAGCGCGCCGCAGCCCGCCCTGGCCGAGGTGCTGGTGCAGATGGCGCAGATGGGCAAATGGCGCACCTGAACATGAATATTTGGACAGCCGCGCATTTGCCCGCTGAAAAAAAAGGCCGCTGCCCGTAATCTAGACGCCTTTGCCACGTGTGCGGATTGTCCATGTCTTCAGTAGCTGATGGGTTGCCCAGTGATAAGCGTCTAGCGGCGGTTGTCGCCATTTCCCTGGGGATCGGCATGGCGACCCTCGACACGGCCATCGTCAACACCGCGTTGCCGACCCTGGCCGAAGGGATTGGCACCGACTCCGCTTCGGTGATCTGGGTGGTCAATGCCTACCAGTTGGCGACCATTGCGGCGGTGCTGCCCTTTGCGTCCCTGAGTGATGTGGTCGGCCACCGCCGGGTGTTCCTCGGCGGCTTGCTGGTGTTTGTGGTGGCGTCGCTGTTTTGCGGGCTGGCCTGGTCACTGCCGACGCTGACTGCCGCCCGGGTGGTGCAGGGCCTGGGCGCTGCGGCAATCATGAGCGTGAACATTGCGCTGCTGCGGCACATCTACCCGGCAAAAATCCTCGGCCGGGGGCTGGGGTATAACTCACTGGTGGTGGGGCTGGCGTTTACCCTGGGGCCGACGGCGGCGTCGGCGATTCTATCGGTGGCTACCTGGCACTGGTTGTACCTGATCAACCTGCCCCTTGGGGCATTGGCCCTGTGGCTCGGGGTGCGGGCGATTCCGGTGATCCCGATCACCGGGCATGCCTTCGACCGGCTGGCGGCAATTCTCTGCGCCGGGTTGTTTGCCCTGCTGGTGCTGGGCCTGGGCTCGGCGGTGCACGGTGCGCAGGCGGTGTTGACGCTGGGGCTGATCGCCGTGGCGCTGCTGTGCGGGCTGTTGCTGATCCGCCGTCAGGCCGGGCACCCGGCGCCGATGCTTGCGGTGGATCTGTTCAAGCGCCCGCTGTTCACCTTGTCGGCCCTCACCGCGATTTGCGCGTTCAGCGCCCAGGGGCTGGCGTTTGTGTCGCTGCCGTTCCTGTTGCAAACGGTGTTGGGGCACAGCCAGGTGGCCACCGGTTTCCTGATGACGCCGTGGCCGGCGGTGGTCGCGGTGATGGCGCTGATTGCCGGGCGCCTGGCGGACCGTATCTCCCTGGCGTTGTTGTGCGGCATCGGCCTGGTGATGTTGAGCGCGGGCATGGCCTCGCTGGCGACCCTGGGCAACGACGCCTCGACCTTCGATATCGGTTGGCGCATGGCCCTGTGTGGCGCCGGGTTCGGTTTTTTCCAGTCGCCCAACCTCAAGGCGATCATGACCAGCGCACCGATTGCCCGCAGCGGGGGAGCCAGCGGGATCGTCGCCACGTCGCGGTTGATGGGGCAGACACTCGGCGCTTCGTTGGTGGCGTTGTGTTTCCACCTGTCCCTGAGCAGCGGCCCGCAGTACGCGTTGTGGCTGGGCTGCGGGTTTGCCCTGGTGGGCGCGGTGGCCAGCGGGTTGCGCCTGATGCAGGACGGCGCCAAGGTTTAATTATTTGGGCCTTGTAAAACCTTGAGGTAGACGGCTACCGTGGCCGTCTAAATAATTCTGAATGTTTCAGCTTTTATGTCTGATCTGGCCCAACGCAGTGCTGATTCCCACTCCCGCCGTGCCGCGCTGACCCTTGGCCTGTGCCTGCCCAGTGACGTGTTGCTGTACCTGGTGCTGCCGATGGAGTCCCAGGCGTTCGGTATCACCCTGGCCCAGGCCGGGGTGCTGCTGGCGGCCAACCGCCTGGTGCGGATCTTCGGCTACAAGCATGTTCTGAATTTCTACGCCCGCAACGGTGATCGGCTGACGTGCTCCATTGCCGCCGGCGCGGCGGCGGTGTGTGCTCTTGGCAACTCGATGCTGTCCGGGTTTGCGGCCTTGCTCGGGCTTCGGTTGGTCTGGGGCCTGTGTTTTGCGGCGTTGAACCTTTCCACTCAAGTATTGGCTACCTCTGAACCGCTGGGTGCGGCGCGGCGGGCGGGGCGGTCGCGGGCGTTGATTGCCCTGGGGCCGATGCTGGCCTTGCCGTTGGGTGGGTGGCTGACGTTGCAGGTGGGGCCGCGGCCGATCTTCTGGATTCTGGCGGTGTGTTGCCTGGTGGGGTTGTGGATGGCGCGGGGGTTGCCGACTGCGAGTCACAATTTGCATGGCACGCCGGGGCGGCGGTTCAAGTTGCCTGACAGTGTGGCGACCTGGTCGTTTATCGAAGGGGTGGCGCTGGATGGGCTGTTTATCTTTGGCCTGTCGATTCAGGCGCAGAAGCTGCTGGGGGGCAATGCGGTATTGATTGCCGGTGGGTTGATGGCGTTGCGTTATGTGTCGGAGTTGCTTCTGAGTCCGCTGGGGGGGCGTGCTGCGCAGCAGTTTGGTGCTACGTCGATGTTGCTGCTGTTTTCGTTTCTCAGTGCGTTGGCGTTGGGGGCGTTTGGTAGTCATTGGGTGATTGTGGGGGCGGCGGCGGTGTTGGTGCTGCGGGCGTTGCAGTTGCCGTTGGTGACGACGCTGGTGGCGGAGCGTAATCCGGGGGCGATGCGGGTTTCGGCGTTGGCGTCGAATGCGGTGTGGCGTGATGTGGGGGCGGGGCTTGGGCCTTTGCTGGCGGGGTTGTTGTTGCCGGTGGCGTCGGCGCCGTGGGGGTTTGG
>NZ_JACARZ010000238.1:0-379 GCF_013386315.1 Pseudomonas sp. P7779
CCCAGCTCTTGAAGCCGCCCAGGTCGCCGGTGTTGAGCCGTGCGAAGGACTTTGTCAGGTTGTTCGAGCCGATGGATTGTTTGACGAACAAGCCTGGCTCTTTGGTCGGACGGATTGTGACCATGCCGATATTGCCGCCGCTGGAACCAATGTGTGGGCCATCCGCTTCGGAGGAGCCCTGGGTGACAAACACTTCGCCGACGTTTTCCGGATCGCCCAACTGGTTGGCGTACACGCCATAGCTGCCGGAGTCGTTGATCGGCACGCCGTCCATGGAAACCCCGACCTGGTCGGAGTTCATGCCGCGCATGGTGAAGCTGGTGCCGCTCATGCCGCTGGCGTCGTCGTTGGAAACGTTGATGCCCGGGGTGTACTTGAG
>NZ_JACARZ010000031.1:0-94861 GCF_013386315.1 Pseudomonas sp. P7779
GCAAGCCCCTCCCCCCCAACAAACTCGCTCCTACATGTTTCTGGCGCCATTTCTTGGTCGCCTCTAATCGGCGCTGATAACGGAACTTCGCAGCAAATTCCCCCTCTCAATCAACACTTCGCCATCCCGGCGGCCCTTGTTGTGACCGCTGCCCAACCCCGCGGCCTGCCCAGAGAGAGTTGTGCCGATGGTCCACGAAAAGACCTTCACCGACACCCCCGTCCTCGAACACCCACGACCGGCAGCCGCCGCTACGTTGCTGGCCCTGATGCATGCCCAGGGCGAAGTGGAACGGCTGAGTGAACGCGAGCAACTGCTGAGTTCGCTGTTGGTCAGTGTGAATGCCGTGCTCTGGGCAATCGAGTGGGACACTCGCCGCGTGCTGTACGTCAGCCCGGCCTATGAGCGGGTTTTCGGACGTACGGCGGGCATGTTGTTGACCGACTATCGGGAATGGCGCAACAGCATCCACCCCGAAGACCTCGACTACGCCGAGCACAGCCTGGCCCAGGTGCTGCACAGCGGCGCCGTGGAAGACCGCGAGTACCGCATCATCACCGCCGACGGGCAGATCCGCTGGCTCAGCGACAAGTGTTACATCAACCAGCAGGCCGAGCCCGGCCAGCCGGTGATCGTGGTAGGCATAGCCGAAGACATCACCGAAAAGAAGCAGCTGGAGCTCGAGCTGCACCGTCTGGCCACCACCGATGTACTGACCCGCAGCAGCAACCGCCGGCATTTCTTCGAGTGCGCCCACCACGAGTTTGAACGCGCCTGCCTGCAAGGCACGCCCCTGGCGTTCCTGTTGCTGGACATCGATGACTTCAAGGTGGTGAACGACACCTACGGCCACCTGGAAGGCGATCAGGTGTTGCAGCGTATCGCCGAGAGCGGTCGGGGAGTGCTGCGCCGTGGCGACCTGTTCGGGCGCATTGGCGGCGAAGAATTCGCCGCCATACTGCCCGGTTGTGCCCCGGAGATGGCAATGCAGGTGGCCGAACGCCTGGGGCACGAGATTGCGCAGCTGAGCTTCAGCCACGACGGTGAGAGCTTCGCGGTCACCGTCAGCCAGGGCCTGGCCAGCCTGACCGCCGAGGACGCCAACGTGGACAGCCTGTTTGCCCGCGCTGACGCGGCCATGTACGAGGCCAAGCGCCAGGGCAAAAACCGCGTGCTCCCCGGCTGACGCTACACGATTACCTGGGGGAGCCGGGCTTGCCCGCGATGCAGGCACCTCGGCGTGTTGGTTGTACCGGGATGATGCTATCGCAGGCAAGCCAGCTCCCACACTGGCACGCATCGCCTGCTAGGTTTTGCGCATACGCGTCAATTCCGGCAAACCCACCTTGAGCAAGCGTGCCGTCTTGCCTTTCGCCAATGCCTCGACGCCTTCATGCTCGGTCAGCCGCGCCAGTTGCGCCGCCAGGTTCATCACCAGCGCTTCGCGGGAATACACCCCGCCCTCCAGCGAATAAATCGCCGCGATCAACTGGCGCAACTCCAGCGGCAGGCGCCAGCGTGTGCGCAGTGCCGAACCATAGGCCGCGCCGAAGGTGTAGAGGGACTCGCCAATCGCTTCATCATCCAGTTCGCCACCGCCCAGCAGCCAGTCTTGCAGGCACCGCAGCAAGGCCAGGTCGCCAAGGCGATGGAGGATCCCGGCGCTGTAGCAGCGCTCGTGATCCAGGTCGAGCATGCGCGCCAGGCTGCGGGCGTAGTCGGCGGTACGCTGGGACAGCTGCCAATGACGCTCGGCGTAATCCACAAGGCTCGGGTCGCTCAGTACCACGTTGTGCTTGAGGGCGAGCCCCAGGATCAGGTTCATGCTCTGCCCCGCCGCCAGCTTGTGCAGGGCCATGCCCAGGGTCTGTACCGGCGAACCGTGATGGCCGGCGCTGTTGGCGGCGGCGATCAACACGGCAGTAATCTGAGGGTCCATGCGCACCTGCTCTTCCAGGCGCTTGAGGTCCAGGCCCTCCGGCTCCAGGCTATGTTGCACCGCAGCCTGCACGTCGACCCGCAGCGGCGCGCCGTCGGAGGCTTCCCGGCGGCGCTCCAGAAACACCGGCAAGGTCATGCCCGGCGCCAGGGCCGGGACTTCGCAATACACCGTCTCACCTTCGTTCAGCAGCAAGTCCTGCAGGCGCTGGGTCAGGCTTTCCATGTTCAGGGGTTTGGTCAGGTACGCGGTCGGTGCCAGGGGCAAGGCTTCGCGCACACTGGCGCTGTCGTTGCGGGTACTCAGCAGGATAAACGGCAACAGCGGCGTACGCCGTTGCAGGCGCACGCTGCGCAGCAGGCTCAGGCCATCGACGCCGGGCAGCTCCCAATCGGCAATGATCAGGTCATAGGGTTTGTCACGCAGCAACTCGGTGGCCCGCTGGCCATCGGCACACACATCCAGCCGTGCGTCACAGCGCACATTCAGCAACACCTGCTTGAGCAGATCTCGGGACCAAGGGTCGGCCTCGGCAATCAACACACGGGGTACAGCCGGTAAATCAACAGCAGTCATCCAGCACGCTCCATCGGCAATACCAGCACCTTAGACAAAGGAGCCGCCTGCGTACAATGAACAACGGCTGAATACCGTTCATCGGGCACAAAAAAACCCGCCTAAGCGGGTTTTTTGTCGATCAGGTCAACTTTTGATCACAGCTCGGAGAAGCACTCTTCGATGATCGCCAGGCCTTTGTCCAACTGCTCGTCCGGCGAAGTCAGCGGAACCAGCACGCGCAATACGTTGCCGTAGGTGCCGCAGGACAGCAGGATCAAGCCCTTGTCACGCGCCTTGGCCACCACGGAAGCGACAGCAGCGGCGTTCGGCTTGTGGCTGTCGCCATTTTCGAACAACTCGACCGCAATCATCGCGCCCAGGGCACGCACTTCGCCGATCACCGGGTACTTGGCCTGGATAGCTTTCAGACCGGTCACCAGGCGCTCGCCCACAGCCTTGCAGCGGTCCAGCAGGTGCTCTTCTTCGAACACTTCCATCACGGCCAGGGCCGCGGCGCAAGCGATCGGGCTGCCAGCGTAGGTGCCGCCCAGGCCACCTGGCGCAATGGCGTCCATGTATTCAGCCTTGCCGCATACACCGGCCAGCGGGAAGCCGCCTGCGATGGATTTGGCGAAGGTGGTCAGGTCGGCGGCAACGCCCATCTGTTCCATGGCGAAGAAAGTACCGGTACGGCCGGCACCGGTTTGCACTTCGTCGGCGATCAGCAGGATGCCGTGCTTGTCGCACAGTTCGCGCAGGCGCTTCATGAAGGATTTAGGCGCGACGTAGAAACCGCCTTCGCCCTGCACCGGCTCGATGATGATGGCAGCGATATCACGCGGCTCGGCATCGTTCTTGAAGATGCGTTCGATGCTGGCGATGGAGTCGTCATCGCTCACACCGTGCAGCTCGTTCGGGAACAGCGCGCGGAACACGCCGCCTGGCATCAGGCCCATGCCGGCCGAGTACGGCACGACTTTGCCGGTGAGGCCCAGGGTCATCATGGTGCGACCGTGGTAGGCGCCGGTGAACGCGATCACGCCGGCACGGCCAGTGGCGGCACGGGCGATCTTCACGGCGTTCTCTACCGCTTCGGAACCGGTGGTGACCAGCAGGGTTTTCTTGGCGAAATCACCCGGCACCTTGGCGTTAACTTTTTCGCACAGCTCAACGTACGGCTCGTAGGCCAGTACCTGGAAGCAGGTGTGAGTCAACTTGTTCAACTGTTCGGTCACGGCGGCGATGATTTTCGGGTGCACGTGGCCGGTGTTCAGCACGGCGATACCGCCGGCGAAGTCGATGAATTCGCGACCTTCAACGTCGGTCACGGTGGCGTTCTTCGCCGACTCGGCGAAGATCGGGTGAATCTGGCCAACACCGCGTGGTACAGCGGCTTCGCGGCGTTTCATCAGGGATGCGTTGGTCTTGCTCATAAAGTCCTCATTCGCCACTCATCGGGTGGCGTGGTCCAAGGAATACGTGGCGGGGAGGCAACTACGGCAGCATGCGATGATCGACTGCCACAGCTTTCCCGGCCACTACGAATAACGGGTGAAACACGCAAAGGGACAGCGCTCTCGTGCCCTTTGCGTTTGCAACAATGCCTTGCCGGGCTTAGATGCCCAGGCAGAGGTATTTGATTTCCAGGTAGTCCTCGATCCCGTACTTGGAGCCTTCACGGCCCAGGCCCGAAGCCTTGATGCCGCCGAACGGCGCCACTTCGTTGGAGATCAACCCGGTGTTGACGCCGACCATGCCGTATTCCAGGGCTTCAGCCACACGGAACACACGGCCCAGGTCGCGGGCATAGAAGTAGGAAGCCAGGCCGAACTCGGTGTCGTTGGACATCGCGATCACTTCGGCTTCGTCTTTGAAGCGGAACAGCGGCGCCAGTGGGCCGAAGGTTTCTTCCTTGGCCACGGCAGCATCTTTCGGCACGTTGACCAGGATGGTCGGCTCGAAGAAGTTGCCTTCCATCACCTTGCCGCCAGCCAACAGGGTCGCGCCTTTGCTCAGGGCGTCAGCGATGTGCTCCTGAACCTTGGCCACGGCCTTCTCGTCGATCAGCGGGCCGGTGGTGGTGCCCTCTTCCAGACCATTGCCGATCTTCAGCTTGGCCACCGCCACTTTCAGTTTCTCGGCGAACGCGTCGTACACCGAATCCTGGATGTACAGGCGGTTGGCGCAGACGCAGGTCTGGCCGTTGTTGCGGTACTTGGAAATGATCGCGCCTTCGACGGCCTTATCCAGGTCTGCGTCGTCGAACACGATGAACGGCGCGTTGCCGCCCAGTTCCAGGGAAACCTTCTTGATGTCCTTGGCGCATTCGGCCATCAGCTGGCGACCGATTTCGGTGGAGCCGGTGAAGGACAACTTACGCACGATCGGGTTGCTGGTCAGCTCGCTGCCGATATCGCCGGCGCTGCCGGAGACCACGCTGAACACACCTTTCGGAATCCCGGCACGCTGGGCCAGTTCAGCCAGGGCGAACGCGGAGAACGGGGTTTGCGACGCAGGCTTGAGCACCATGGTGCAACCGGCAGCCAGGGCCGGGCCGGCTTTACGGGTGATCATCGCGGCCGGGAAGTTCCACGGCGTGATGGCAGCGGTAACGCCGATTGGTTGCTTGATCACGATCAGGCGCTTGTCCGGCTGGTGGCCGGGAATCACATCACCGTAGACGCGCTTGGCTTCTTCGGCGAACCACTCGATGAACGAAGCGGCGTAAACGATTTCGCCCTTGGCTTCGGCCAGCGGCTTGCCTTGTTCCAGGGTCATCAGGCGAGCCAGGTCATCCTGGTTCTCGATGATCAGCTCGAACCAGCGGCGCAGCTTGTTGGCGCGGTCCTTGGCGGTGAGTGCACGCCAGGCCGGCAGGGCCTTGTCAGCTGCTTCAATGGCGCGACGGGTTTCGGCGGCGCCCATTTTTGGCACGGTACCGAGGATTTCGCCGGTAGCGGGGTTGTTGACCTTGATCGTTTGACCGTTGTCCGCATCGACCCAAGCGCCATCAATAAAGGCTTGCTGGCGGAACAACTGGGTGTCTTTGAGCTGCATGTCGGCTTTCCTTAACAGCACCGCGCACGCGCGGAGCGAATTAGAGTTGTTGAAAGGCGCCTTGAGGGCTGCCGTCAGGGAAATCATTCACTGGGCGCAAGCACGTAAATAGCGCACGAAAGGACAAATGTGCGGTTCAGCACCCAGGCAGGAGCGTTTGAAATCTCAAACGAATCCTAGGATCAATGGGGGTGCAGGGCAATAGTCTGTTCGAAAAAAAGAACGAAAACGGCGCATTTGCTCGATTTTTTTGATCAGCGTGTTTCGGGCGAGTTCAACCGCAATTCGTCGAGATGCCCGGTACAGGGCTTCGGCAGCGCCTAATCCTACTGGCAGCAGGCCGAAAAGCGGCATGGACGCCCAAGGTCGACATGGGTATGATGTCGCCCGCACAAGCATCCGTAGCTCAGCTGGATAGAGTACTGCCCTCCGAAGGCAGGGGTCGTGGGTTCGAATCCCGCCGGGTGCACCATCTTCTTTCCCTTGTATTGCAAGGGGATAGCGCTCCTGACAGAAACCTGTCCTAGTCCTAAAAGTCGTTTTTGCCACAAATTTGCCACACTTGAACGTGGCGGGAATGGTCGAAATGGCAACAATCAGGAATCGCGGCGAGTATCAGTGGGAAGCGCAAATCCGCCGTAAGGGCTATCCGGCCCAGCGCAAAACCTTCGAAACCAAATCCGATGCCCAAGCCTGGGCACGCATGATCGAAAGCGAAATCGACCGGGGTATTTTTGTTTCTCGGGTCGAGGCTGAACTCACCGCCTTTCATCAACTCATTGATCGCTATATCTCTGAGATTGCTCCGAAGCACAAAGGCGCGTACTCGGAAATCAAACGCCTGGAAGCGCTTAAGCGCCACCCGCTGGCGACACGCATCGTCGCAACCCTCACCTCCTCCGATTTTGCCCGCTACCGTGATGAGCGCCTGAAGATCCGCAAGGGCAACACGGTTAAGCGCGAACTCGCATTGTTTCAGTGTGTGATCGAGGTTGCTCGCCGCGAGTGGGGAATTCATCTTGCCGAGAACCCAGTCAGGATGGTCAGCCGTCCCAGCTACAACGACGAACGCTCGCGACGACTTGACCCAATTGAAGAGCAATACATTCTTGACGCCTTAGAGCTTCGTGAGCGACGTGCTGATGGCACCTATGCCGACGCTTCGCACAATCCGTGGATACGACCCATCGTTCAATTGGCAATTGAGACAGCCATGCGCCGTGGCGAAATTTTTGAGCTGCGCTGGAAGCATGTGAACCTGGACCGTCGGACTGTGCACCTTCCAGCGACGAAGAACGGTTTGCCCAGAACCGTCCCGCTATCACCGAAGGCTATTCAATTGCTGAAGGACCTGCCCCGCTCGCTGTGCGGTCGAGTCTTCCCCACCACTGCCGACGCCCTCAAGAAAGCCTTTGTGCGAGGCCTGGAGCGTGCCAGGCTGAAATACTTGGGAGATTGCGGGGTGGCGCAGGTAGCGCCACAGGAAGACTTCCTAATCAATTTGCGTTTTCACGATCTGCGACATGAAGCGACGTGTCGGCTTGCTACCAAGCTGCCGAATTTGATTGAGCTAGCCAGCGTGACAGGGCATCGGGAGGTGAATATGCTGAAGCGTTACTACAACATCACAGCTGAAGAGCTCGCAGCAAAGCTGGCTTGATCGAACTACACCCGTCAGCAGGTAATTGTAGAGACGGGTAATCATTTGCGCTCGACTTGGCCAGTACAACTGAAGACCTCGACCGGCAGAAGTTGACCAATCGCTGTAATAGGCTAACTGAATAAATCAGCCAATAGCAGTAGGTCTGAGGCGTCCACTTAAATCAGTGAGTAGTGGTGTGAAGACACCTTATACCTAAACTACATTAGGACGTCGATCCACTCATCTGGATTGAGCTAAGATAGCCAGGTTCGCGCTCAAGCCAATCACGGCCAAGGAAAGGGGGCTAAGTGTCAATTACAATTCTCCACATCACAGATATCCATACCGGAAAAGGCGAGCTTATTTCCGAGGACCGTAAGGTTGATATCCCTGGTTCGGAGCGGCAAAAGCAGCTTGGTAGGCTAGGTGAATACCTCAATGCTCTTCCGAATCCTCCAGATTTTGTTGTGGTAAGCGGCGACATCACTATTCGCGGCGATCGTAATGGCCTGGAAACATTTCGGAAGTGGTTGACCGAAATGAGCATGCAGCGTGTCCTGCCGGGACCTGAAAGGATTTTCCTTGCTCCAGGTAACCACGATGTGGTGCGCCAATCACGTGAGAGTGAAGATCCTAGAAACCGATTCAAAGATTTTTGGGAGGTGTTGTGCACGACTTATCCTCATGCACACGTGCCTAATTGGGACCCGGAACTGGATGCGGAAGCGCTCAAGATACCCAAAGCGGCGAATCGACGTAAAGGGATCCTGGGAGGCTTAGTGAAAGACAAACAATATGCTTTCCAGAACAAAGAAAGCCACCCATTCCTTCTCGACCTAGATCGAGATGTCTTAATCTTCGCTTTCAACTCTGCCCTTGCTTGTGGTGTTCCGCTCCCCCCAGACCAAAAGATAATGAAGCCTCTCCTAGCCCTCCAGTCCCTTACCGAGTCACAAGCCGCTCCCCATGGAAAGGTGAATGAGGTTATTGAAAAATACCTAGACTCATTGGTTATTGACGCGGGTATGGTGGGAGACAACCAGATTCAGTACTTTGTCAAACTCATGGCTCGACTACGACGAGAGCTAGGTGGACAGTTTGAACGACTAACAAAGATAGCTTTCCTACATCATCATGTAAGCCATCTTTGGAATCAGCAACTCGAGTTAAAAAGCTTTGAGTCCGTAGTGGACGCGGCAAGCCTGAAGCAGGCGATGGTTTCGAATGGTTTTGACTTTGTTCTTCATGGACATAAACATGCCAATCATGTAGGCATAGACAGCGCTTTAATTCCCATCTCAGATAAAAGTCCTTTCACGCCGCTTTGCATCATTTCCGGAGGGACCGTAGGCGGGAATCCTTCCATTAATGATAAACAATCGTTCAAGTTGCTCAGACTTGAAGGTAACAACGGACCTCGCGTACGAGCGACGGTGACCGAGATAGCAATTCTGGAATCAACAAACTATTCGGCGTCGCTGAACGATGCTAGAATTTTTCATGCACCTATCAGTCAAAAGCTACCGCAGCTTCATGATATTCCTGAGGTCAAATATGCATTGGATCAACGCTTAGTCGATGAACTTGCGCCCGAGCTACTTCAAGGCACTACAAGTTTCGACGTAAGTATCGGATCATCATTATCTCACCTGGTAAGTTCAGCTCTTCGCTATAAGTGTCATGCATCTTTCGAGGATGCCCACAGCAGGAATTTTTATGAAATAATTCTGGCTACAAAACGTCTAGGATTTGGAGACAAGGCCAGAATTTACTGGTTGCTCAACGATGTAAACTCCATGTTAGCCATTCAGGGAATTAAAAAGAAAGTGGTTGTACTTATTGGTAGCCTTGGAGGAACTCACTTCTCACAGGCGGCTGAGACGAACGAAATATCCGAAAGCATCGAGAAACTTTCCGAGCATTTTGAACCGGCAATAACTGGGGGCATTCTTGAAATAAGGGTGCACACATTTATCCAAAGTGAAGTCGAGCTTATCGCCCGCGAGGCAGTAAAAGGTACCTGATATGAACAGGATTCTCACCGAACTATACGACTCGCGAGAGGCTGCAATTGATTTCGCCAATATTGCAACCCACCAACTAAACCATATTCTCGCTATAAACTTTCCCTCACTAGTAGACCCTCAACACAGTATAGTGTGGCGTATAAAATCTGAGAATGCCACACGACTAAAAGCCGAGTCCAGAAAAGGGGTAATCTCCATAAATGATTTCATTGGCATCAGAGTACTTGTTCTTCACACAGGTGCTCTTTCGCAGGTGGAGTCGACGCTTAAAGAATGGGAAGACCAGTTAGGATTGAAACTTACTCAACGAAATGATTATTTTTCGAATCCAGCACCGGGCGGCTACAGAGCCATCCATCGTGATTACAAGCTTCAAGACTATTCACGATGGAGCTTATCTACCGTCTCAGGCGTTGAATTACAGATTACTACATGGCTACAGCACGTCCACAGCCTCTTGAGTCACTCTTGCTACTATAAAAATCCAAATATAGCACCTGAAAAAAACGCAAAAATTCTGGCTGATTTTTCCAATAAAATTCATGAATTAGATTCTACTATTGCAGACATCTACTCCTCACTAAAAACCTAAGAGTTTGCAGTTATTTCCTATAACTTATAGTCACTGAGCTGATCCAAGCCGTCTTCTAGGGAGCGCCGCTCGGCTGCAATGTATCGACTTCCGCCAATAAACGCTGAAAATCAAGTTGTACAAAATGAATGACATGATCAGCAGAGCAAATGCAAAAGGTGATCACGTAAATTTAATTATGCACTTCTGAACGGTCGTTTGCCTTAGCAGCTTAGCCCCCCGCTCCCGCCCTCACAAGCCACCTGTTAAAAACATGTCCTAGCTGTTAACCGCTCTACTGGCAAAATCTGTGTCAAACAGATCAATCGAGCGATAAAGCGATGACAGTAGATTATGAAACTATCCACAAAATACAGAAGCTTGGCGACGATGTTCTGATCGGCGTGGTTGAAGTAGCAGCGCTGACCGGCTTCAGCGTGCTTACGGTCCGTCAGCGCAAATTGCCGGGGCTTGAGCCTGTACCGGGACTGTCAAGGTTGAGATGGAGACTGGGTGATCTGAGAACTTGGATGCGCACCGGCAACACCGGGAGTCGAGATTCAGCTACCGTCATCGCACCTTTTTCACATCCGAAACGCACAGGGAGGCCCACAAAGAAAGCACAGGTAGAGGCGCGACAATGAACTGTCCTAGCTCGATTCAACTCCTTTGCACCGGGAGCAGTGAGCATGGGTAGACAACGAACTATTCGGGACCAGAATTTTTGGCGCTCCCCACGTTTACTGAATTGCACCACAGAGGACAAAGTTGCTTTGCTGCACCTGTTAACTGCTCCTGACAGCAACATTACGGGCGTATACCCACTTGTTCCACGCATTGCCGGAGCAGAAATTGGATGGACGGCAGATCAGTGGTTGCAGGTCATCCACCGCCTCCAGGATGAAGACCTCGCCAGGTATGACAACGTGAGACTTATCGTTTGGGTAAGAATCTGGTGGGATCACCACTCTGCTACTCAAGTGACAGGGCCAAAACTACGGGCCAGAGCGGTGGAAGAAATTCGCCGTATCCCAAGCGAGTGGCTAGACGACTTTCTGAATGACTTCAATGAAAGACTGAGCGACGACCAGCAGGATTTGATAGATGAATCCCTCCGGCCGCGCTCAAAGCGATACGTAGAAGAGGACTCGATATCACACGGATGCCATATCGATACCGTATCAGCCAAGGTCATACCTAACACTAAACCTCAACCCAAACTCTCAACCAAAACACCAACGTCTTTGCCCACCTCTTACGAATTGGATATGTCAGGAATCCCTCCTGAACATCGGACGGATGTCCACAGAGCGCTTGTGAAGGCGAAGGTAAGCGGAAAACTTAGACATAGGCCGCAACTCGTAGTCAACGCGATGGCAGAAAATTACCGATCTGCTTCAGGTAAGCCGCATAACGCCATGGCCTTAACTCTGTATCTGGCCGAGAATCTGAATGGCGGTAACGAAGTGAGCTAGGTTTGTCTGAAGCCAACTCAAACGGGAAGGATGAATGCCATGGCTAGAAGGAGTCGTACCGCCGTTGAGCGAATAATCCTCCAAGCTCGGATATGGGGTTGGGATATGTCCTGGTCGTTCAGCATGGCCACGCGGTCCGATACAAGAACAATCGGCCACCATTACTCAGAGCATACTGTTATCAAGCTTTACGGCTCCGTTCGATACCCCGAAACATTCAAATACCCGACCCTAGAATGCTACCTATACGTTGATCCACTGCTCCTAAGCGACAAGTCGGTTCCTCTCTGCATCGGCTCCATGCAGGCGACGGGTAGTAGGCTTATCGCATATGTCGCCGTTCACAATGATCGTTTCAACAGCTTGGTCACCGCTGCTAGTCGACTTGTTGCCCTGGAGATAAATGCGGAGCCGTTGAAATACCGCAAAGCTAAGGTGATGGGTATCCACCTAAGCACCGAGCTGGAGTCTGATTGGTGATGGTTTTTTGATCATAGGGGCGCTAGTGTCCGGCGCCCGTGCACTAGCCCTGCCCCGTTAGAGAGAAACGTATGTCGAGGCCAAAACTCCTCATTCCTCGTCGAAGTAATCGCTATCCAATTTCGGCAGTTTGAGGAGCCGAGATGTTACCCCAACCTCATGGTCCATCATGAGGTTGACCAAGCGGATGCCGTCCACCAGTACCATGCCTTCCACTGAGCGGGCAAAGTCGATGCCTTGGGCAGTGAAACCCGAAGTAGTGATAAATACCCCTCGCTTGGCCTTTTGCCCGGCAAGTGCTCCATAGAACGCTTGCAACTCAGGACGGCCTACAGTGCCTTGCCAGCGCTTTGCTTGGACATAGACTTTTTCCAGTCCGAGCTTATCAAGCGAAATTACCCCGTCAATTCCGCCATCTCCGCTTCCACCAACACGCTGCAAGTCGTTTCGGCTAGCCCCGTAGCCAAGGCTGTGCAACACGTCGAGAACAATGACTTCAAAGCGGTTGGGGCTGACTTGTAGCAGGTTATCCAGTAGATCTGCAGCTGTCGCATTGCGTAGCTCACGCAGAGCCTGCTCCAACCGATCGTCTGGGCTCACAGTTGCTGATAGCGGTGTGTCTGCCCCCTGCTCACGTCCATCTAGCGGGACGGCATCGGAGCCGCTCCTAAGCTTCACGTCCATGAAGCCGATGGCAAGTTGTTCAACCTGATCCGTAGTGAGCGGTGAAGGGTGCTGTTTGGAATAAACAGCGCCAGCTTCGGTTAGCTTCCAGTAGCCTCGTTTGGCGCTGGAGGATAATCCTGCGCGCTTGAGACGGTCGTGAGCCCATCCTGCGCGGTTCTTATAGGTCGCTTGCCCACTTGCAATAAGCTCTTGAAGCTGTGGTTCGGATAAATTCAAAGCCCGGGCCGCAGCTTCATGCGCGTCGCGTGCTGTCGCACCTTCCGGATTAGCCGCTAGGTAACGCAAGATCGGCTCAATGAATTTGTCGTATGTAGGAACGGACATCAGGACTCCTTTCGCAAGGTTGCCAGCGTGGGAAAATGTAGTAAGTCGCATGTTATTCGGAGAAATCGGTTACCTCGAGGCCTAATGAGCTTGCCAGCTCTCTTGCTTCTGAATCTACCCGTAAGCGGCTGGCCACTGCTTGCGCTCGCTCCTTCTCTTTGGCCAGATACTCCTCGATAAAGCACTCAACAATCTGCTCCTGAGTCAAGCTTGGCGCCGATATCTGACGCTTCAGCCTGTTCAAAATTTTGCGGGCGCTGAGTTGGGCCGCCTCTCGCAGATATGCCCCGAGTAGAAGATCGCGAAAAACCCATTCAGAGATCCACCCCTTCGCGAATGCCCAAAACAACAACCGATGATAGGTATCCCAAGCCATGCGCGAATGGCCACTCAGATAACGTCGCAGGATTCGACCGTCGGCGTCCCTAAAGCCATAAATCCCAAGCTCAGTAAGCAATCGTTCCAGCTTGACCTTGGACATGCCCGACTTCAGAGCAATACCAGAGAACAGGTACTCGACCATATCCACAGGGACGCGGACAACGAAATTTTTCCTACCGGTGTCTTCATGACGCTTAATCTCACGAAAGACGAACTGGAAAGCTTCTGTTGGGTCGATGTCCGGATGAGATAGCTGCATCTCGCTATTCTTTGGTTAATGGGCGCAGCTGTCAAAGGAGTACCCAACAGGTCAGCCAATACAAGTATCGGCACTGGAGGTGCGAAGCCCACGAAATTTGGAAGCTCACCAAAGTGCTATGTCGCACGTTTGATACTTTGAGCGCCGCACAAAATGAGCCCGGTAACTCGCTCGAGCACTACGTCGGAGGTAAATTGATGCACATCGCTCCACAACGAATCCGGTGAGGAAAAAACATAGTGGAATGAATCCAAAGACAACTGCTGCCTACTACCGCCCATGCAGAGCCTGGGCAATAGCAGGCAGCCTGATCATTAACTAATTATGACCTCGAGCTACTCTATAAAACGTGCGATCTCCACGATGAAAACCGCGACCCGCACGCCGCTTTTCTCGCGAAGATCGTTCAATAAGTCAGGTGCTATTTGCCCCCCACGAATGCTGGCGGGGCAATGCGCTGTCGGCGCTGGCTAGGATCGGCAGAGTCAAGCAGAGCCTCCTTGATGCCCTGAGCAGAAATCTCGAGGTCTTCAGGGGAGGCTTTCTGAATAGCACGGATCAACCGCTCACGATTGGAGCGCTTCAGACGCATAATATCGACGAAGCTACTTTCGTCGTCACTGGACTGTTCCATAACAACCTCCAAGGCATCTTGAGATGCATCACCGGAGAACTACACTGCAGTGTCAATAGCTCTCTCAGATTCGTCACTTTAGCCCTTGCGCTTCCGCATCACCACAAACGTCCAAAAATCGCCTCACGCTTATCAACGTCAAGCGTGCGCGCATGCTGCTTACCTCCTAGCTCTGTGTCAGAAAGTCACTCAAGCCTAGGAGCAATTCGGTAAATCCTAGCTGTTGCTCTACCGTCTTTCTCAGCATCCCATCGTCGCTCCCTCAGTCGCTGATGGATGATGTTCTTTTTGCTTATGTAATCGTTTTGAATTCGTGTTTTTTTCGTACCCGTGGCGTCCCCTCAATGCCAGTGCATCCTTCATCCCAGCTGTATCCGAGTAGTGCAAAGCTTATCTAAATACGGAAAAGAAAGACTAGGACAAGGTAGGGTTTGTGATACCGCCAGTTCCCGGCGACTCACAATCGGCGCGCACCAGTCGTTACACTCCCTTTGCTTGCCTACCTTCCCTACTCAGGGCAAGCCCCGAGACCCCAACACTTGGAAAAGGAAAGCTCATGAGCCTTAGCGAACAACGCCGACGCACAGGATGGCTGCCGGCAATCCGTTGCTTTGAGGAAGAAGAAGCACTGGTACGCGAGAAAGCCCACGACAGCGGAATGAGTGTTGGTCAATTCGTGCTGGCCGCCGCATTGAAGCGACAGACCAGAAGCAAAATTGACTCCCACGTAATCAATGAGCTGCGGCGCTTAGGTGGCCTTCAAAAGCATCTTTTCACAGAGGGCAACGGCGCGCTTTCCAAGGAGTACGCAAATATCTTGGTTGAGATAACTGAGGCCATTAAGCGCATCGGGTGTTGAGGTAAACCCGTTGGCGCCTTGGTGACTTACAGCTTTGTCCTTATCTCATGCAATGCCAGGACTTCGTGTTCTGCTAGACCTTGGCTGCACTGTTCCAACCCTGCCGTCGAGCTGAGCACTTGGTGCTCGATTTCCTGTTGCTCCAACAATCTTCCCAACAAGATGACCTCTCCGGCCGCCTCCAGCTTACGAAGCTGCTCTGGACAGTCAAACGCCCAACGATCAAGTATTTGCCAGCCACGGGCATGATAAGACGGAGAGCGAAGAACAGATTCAATGGTTCCACGCGCCTACATGTTGGCAGCGATCGATAGCGGCGCGCTTTCACTGAGCATGTGCGCCTCCTTTCTTACGAAGGCGTGTAATCATTCTTGTATTTTGCGCCATCGCGGAAGACCGAAAACCGCCTTTTTGCTTCAGTTCTCCGATGTGTTGATGGGAGAACCCGAGAGCAATAAGAGCGACGACATCATTGCGGGCGAGAGCCTGATTAGCCAAACGCATTATCGCATTGGCTCGTTTGAGTCGTTCGATATCTGGTGGCATAGCACTAGCCCTGATTGGTTTACTCATTGATAGCCTCCGACAAATGATGGATGACACTCAGCAATGCTAGCCCAGCACCTCATTTAGGTACCAAGCAACGTATTGAGTCGAGCCTCAGTACTGAGCACTTCTGCCGGCTTCAGAACGATGCTGAATACTGGAACATCAAGATTGCTGGTTAGCACCTCTAGCCGATGGTTGTGCTTCCCGACCGGAACAATCCGCCAAGAGTTAATTTCATCGAACTGAAAGAAATGCTCTGCGCCTTTGACTGGGTAGACCAGTAGCATGCGCGCTGAACCGTCGATCCCCAGGTAGGCATCGTTAATCTTCGCGAATACTTCGATCTGCGGCTGAAAATTTGAAGTCTGGAATCCGATGACCAGTCTCCTCAGCTTCTCGCCATAGCGTTGGTTAACACGCCAGAACAAACATACCCCTCCAACGAAGTAGAACACTAAAGCCCAGAACAACCATCGAATGGCCGGATCAGCACTATTGGTAAACCCCAAAAAAAACGGCAGGCTGAAACCGCACAAAACCACCACAACAAGCAGCAACGCGCCAACCGGCAGGCACCCAACAGCCCATAGCACTCGAAATAGCTCCCACAGCTGCCTCATCACTTTTCCTCGCGCAAGTATTTGACACGAAAATATCTGAAAATCAGATATAGTTTGGCAAGCCGCCCCTCCGAATACGCGGCTATGACCAAAGCGATTTATCGACGTGAGCACAAGATTTTTCTTCAAGTGCTAAGACGCCTCCGTGTCCAATCAGGCTTGACTCAAGCCCAGTGCTCTGCAGCTATGGGGCGGCCACAGTCATTTATGAGTGATGTGGAGCGAGGTGTAAGAAGGCTAGATACCATCCAGCTTCGTGATTTGTGCCTTGTTCTAGGAACTGATCTCACGAACTTTTCCAAAGCTTACGAACAAGCTCTCAACGAGGAGTAGCGCAGGCATCTCACTTTCTACCAACAGTACGTGCTAGGAAGAAACCGGCCAGAATCGGACAGCTCGCCAGTCCGAATGGATTGAAGTATGAGGTTGTGACGTTTTTAGTTAAGCCGGGACTACTCAGGCTTCAGCCCGTAAAACTTCATAAAGCCATGTATTTGTGTTGTTAAAATAAATGCAAAGGCAGTACATTTGCGTGACATCGTTGACGAGACGCCGCTATGTCACGCCTGAAGGACGAAACCCTTTCTATCCGCACCTCCGCCGAAATCAAGCAGCTTTTGCGCTTGGCGGCTGATCGTGAACGCCGCTCGGTGGCGTCGATGGTCGAGATTTTGGTGCTGGAGTACGCGCGCAATCATGATTTGAGTCTGGAACGCCTAGGTGGGAAATCCCCTGAGGCGAACTCTTGAAATGGCTGTGATACGCCACAGGTAGCCGCCTATCCGCCACACCCACGCTTCTCTGACGGCAGGACAGATTCATGAACATCACCGAACACCAGATCGAGCAAGACCTGCTGGCCAAGCTCGGCGACCTCAAGTACAGCTATCGCCCCGACATCCGCGACCGCGCCGCGCTCGAGGCCAATTTTCGCGAAAAGTTTGAGCAGCTCAACCGCGTGAACCTCACCAATGAGGAGTTCTCACGCCTGCTGGAAGAGATTGTTACCCCTGATGTGTTTACCGCGGCGCAAACCCTGCGCACACGCAATAGTTTTATCCGTGAAGATGGCACACCGCTAAACTACACACTCGTCAACATCCAAGACTGGTGTAAGAACAGTTTCGAGGTTGTAAATCAGCTGCGGATCAACACCGACAACAGCCACCACCGTTTTGACGTCATTCTGCTCATCAACGGTGTGCCGGTTGTGCAGATTGAGCTAAAGACGCTGGGCATCAACCCGCGCCGCGCTATCGAGCAGATCGTCGAGTACAAGAACGGCCCTGGTAACGGCTTCATGCGCACGCTGTTGTGCTTCATGCAGATTTTTATAGTCAGCAACCGCGATTCCACTTACTACTTTGCTAACAACAACGCCCGGCACTTCAGCTTCAACGCCGATGAGCGCTTCCTGCCGATTTACCAATTTGCTGCGCTGGATAACACCAAGATCATCGGATTAGATGACTTTGCCGATGCCTTTCTGCCCAAGTGTGCGCTCGGCCAGATGATCAGCCGTTATATGGTATTGGTTGCCAGCGAGCAGAAATTGCTCATGATGCGCCCTTACCAGATCTATGCGGTCAAAAACATCGTTAAGTGCATCGAAGAAAACAGCGGCAACGGCTACATCTGGCACACTACCGGCAGTGGCAAGACGCTCACCAGTTTTAAGGCCTCAACCCTGCTCAAGGCTAATCCGAACATTGAAAAGTGCCTTTTCGTGGTCGATCGCAAAGACCTCGACCGGCAAACTCGCGAGGAATTTAACCGTTTCCAAGAAGGCTGCGTCGAGAGCAATACCAATACTAGTGAGCTCGTCCGCCGCATGCTGTCGGACGATGCGGCCGACAAGGTCATCGTCTGCACCATTCAGAAGTTGGGCCTGGCGCTGGACGAGGGCAGCAGACGTAACAAAAGCCGGGAAAAGCGTGGGCTTGCGACCTATGCCGAACAGCTCGAAGCACTGCGCGAAAAGCGCATCGTCTTCATCTTCGACGAATGCCATCGCTCGCAATTTGGCGAGAATCACCAAGCCATCAAGGCGTTCTTTCCCAAAGCCCAACTTTTCGGCTTCACCGGCACGCCTATCTTCGAGGCTAATGCCAGCATCAAGCAGATCAGTGGTGAAACCCAGACACTCAAGACCACACAGGATCTGTTCCAGCAGTCTCTGCACGAATACACCATCACCCACGCGATTGAAGACCGTAACGTCCTGCGTTTTCACGTCGACTACTACAAGCCAGACGGGAAGAATCCGCCCAAGCCTGGCGAAACACTGGCCAAGCGTGCCATCGTCGATGCCATCCTCGCCAAGCACGATGCCGCTACGGGAGGACGCAAGTTCAACGCGATTTTGGCTACAACCTCCATCAATGACGCCATCGCCTATTACGCTCTATTTGAAAAAGCTCAAGGCGAGAAACTGCACGCGGACCCCAGCTTCGTGCCGCTCAACATCGCCGCCGTGTTTTCACCGCCAGGCGATGTGAGCGCCGATGTGCGACAGTTGCAGGAAGACCTGCCTACCGAGCTGGAAGACAATAAGCAGGAGCCCGACGCTAAGAAGGCAGCGTTGCAATCGATTATCGCCTGCTACAACGCCAGCTTCGATACGAACCACCGCATCGAAGAATTCGACCTCTACTATCAAGACGTGCAGCAACGCATCAAGGATCAGCAATGGCCGGATGCTGACCTGCGCAAAGCCAACCCTAAGGCCCAGCAACACAAGATCGACATCACTATAGTGGTCGACATGCTGCTCACCGGATTCGATAGCAAATACCTCAACACGCTCTACGTCGATAAGACCCTCAAGCACCACGGCCTCATCCAGGCCTTCAGTCGTACCAATCGTGTGTTGAATGACACCAAGCCCTTCGGCCACATCCTCGACTTCCGTGGACAGCAAGACGCAGTGGATGCAGCCATCGCGCTTTTCTCCGGCGCGAAAGCCGATGAGGCACGCACAATCTGGTTAGTGGACAAAGCCTCCGTCGTTATCGAAAAGCTGCAAGAAGCCAAGCTCGGTCTGCAAAGCTTCATGGAAGCATACGAACTTTCAGGCAACCCCGAAGAAATCGCCAATCTCAAAGGCGAGGAGGCGCGAATTGGCTTTGTCGAAGCCTTCAAGAAGGTACAGAAGCTTCAAACCCAGCTTGACCAATACACCGACCTCAGCCCCGAGCAAGTGGCCAATATCCGGACCATCTTGCCGCCGGATGAACTCAACGCCTTCCGTGGTCAGTATCTGGAGACGGCTAGTCGCCTGCGAGACGAGCGGGCCAAACCCGGTGATGACAAGCGCGAGCAGCTGGAGGAGCTCGATTTCGAGCTGGTGCTTTTCGCTTCCGCCACCATCGATTACGACTACATCATGAAGCTGATTTCCGACTTTTCCACGAAGAAGCCCGGCAAAGCCACCATGAGCCGCGAACAACTGGTCAGCTTGATCGCGAGCGACGCGAAATTTATCGACGAGCGCGAGGACATTACCGAATATGTGATGAGCCTCAAGGCCGGCGAGGGTCTGGACGAGCGCGCCATTCGTGCGGGCTACCAACAGTTCAAGGCGGTGAAAGCCGCGCGCGAGTTGACCGAACTCGCCACTCGCAATGGCCTGTCCGTAGCGGCATTACAGCACTTTGTGGATGGCGTGCTAGAGCGCCGCATCTTCGACGGCGAACAGCTCACTGAATTGCTCGCCCCTCTGGAGCTGGGCTGGAAAGCCCGCACGCAGAAGGAACTGGCCTTGATGAACGAGCTAGTGCCAATACTGAACAAGCGTGCTGGGGGGCGGGATATCTCCGGCCTCCAGGCGTACGAGGATTGACCAATGCTGAAAGAAGATAAGACAACGGTTGTCCCGAAGCTGCGGTTTCCGGAGTTTCGCGGGATCACTGAATGGAAAAGTAAACGTATGGACGCGCTGTACTCGTTCAGACGGAACAATGCTTTATCCCGTGACAAACTGAACTATGAGCACGGCATAGCAAAGAACATTCACTACGGAGATATTCACACGCAGTTTTCAACGCTGTTTGATATCACCAAAGAACGCGTGCCTTACATCAATGGCACCGAAACGATACCGGATGCCAAATCCGATGATTACTGTATCAAAGGCGACATCATCTTCGCTGATGCATCAGAAGACATGAAGGATGTTGGAAAGGCCATTGAAGTCGTTCGTTTAGACGGACAATTATTGCTTGCGGGACAACATACGATTCTCGCGCGCCAAAACAATCATGAACTCGTCGTTGGTTTTGGTGGTTATGTTTTCCAGTCGGCACTAGTTCGCGCCCAAATCCAGAAAGAAGCCCAAGGGACAAAAGTCTACGCGATATCGTCAACTCGATTGGCGCACATCAAAATTGCCTACCCAGGTGATGAGGGCGAGCAACAGAAAATCGCTGACTGCTTAATGTCGCTGGACGAGCTAATTTCCGCTCAAAACCAGAAAATCGAATCCTTGAAGAAATACAAACGAAGCCTGATGCAGCAGATCCTTCCCCGTGAAGGCGAAACACTTCCTCGCCTCCGCTTTTCTGAGTTCCGAGATGCGCAGGAATGGAAAAAAGTAAAAGCCGGAAACCTTTTTGCCAATCGCAGTGAGAGGGGTGACGCCTCGTTGCCCATCTACTCGGTAACGATGACGGATGGACTCGTGAAGCGCGCCTCGCTGAATCGCCGGATTGACGATATTGCAGAAGCTAGAGGCAACAAAAAGGTATATCGGTTCGATATTTCCTACAACATGATGCGCATGTGGCAGGGAGCATGTGGGATTGCGTATGAGGACTGCATGGTCAGTCCTGCATACGTAGTGCTCTCACCGCAATCGGACGTGCACTCACCGTTCTACGGCTACCTCTTCAAGTTGCCGCACATGCAGCAACTGTTCACTTCTCACTCTCGCGGCCTCACGGAAGATCGCTTACGGTTGTATTACCAAGACTTCAGCAGCATACCTTTGCCTCAGCCTGATATTAAGGAGCAGGAGCACATTGCTAATTGCCTGATAGCCTTGGATGCTCGAATCAATACTGAATCTGAGGGGCTGGCAGTGTTGCAAACTCACAAGAGTGGCCTGATGCAGCAGCTCTTCCCGTCGCTAGAAAGAGACTGAAATATGTATGGGGTGACTTACTTAAATTTGCCTTGGATGGCAGAGCATTTGCGCGAAGAGTTACGCACAAAGAAGCCAATCTTAATTTATGCCTATAATGGTACGGGCAAGACACGCCTTTCGACGGCATTTAAAGATTTGGGTAAGCAAATCAATAAAAACGGCGAGGTGACCAAGCGCGACACTCTTTATTTTAATGCATTTACTGAAGATTTATTTACTTGGGATAACGACCTAGAAAATGATCGTCAGCGAGTGCTGGAGCTCAACACAGAGTCAAATTTTTTCAACGGACTCAGCGAACTTGAGATGGAAGTCAAGATTGCAAAGTTCTTGGAGCGCTATGCCGATTACAGCTTTTACATAGATTATGACCGCCGTACTCAGGACCGCTCGGACAACACGGAGAAAAAACTACCTCCAGCGGTAATGTTTTTCAGAGAACGAGATATAAACGGTGACCCTATCGCGATAAAGGTATCTCGTGGCGAAGAAAACATCTTTGTCTGGTGTTTTTTTCTTGCCATAGTGCAACTCGTGTTGGATAAAGCAGAGGCTTATAAGTGGGTGCGTTATATCTACATAGATGATCCGATATCGTCGCTTGATGAAGGTAACGCGGTCATGGTCGCGCATCATCTCGCTCAAATGCTGAAAGATCCTCCGGAGCCATTGCGAGTGGTTGTTTCTTCGCACCATGTATTATTCTTCAATGTGTTGTGCAACGAGGTGGGTAAGTCACGAAAGTACTTTCTGACGCGAGAGCCGCAAGGTCGAGGTTTTACCGTGCAGGAAACGGATAGCACCCCGTTTCTCTATCATCTGTCTTCACTGGTGGAGTTGCATAAGGCAGAGCGTTCGGGCGCGCTGTATACGCATCACTTCAACAAGATGCGTCGCTTGATGGAACAGACGGCATCTTTCTTTGGCTATAGCAAATGGGAAGAATGCATCAAGCCAGATACCGATGATCCAAACCAGACAGCAGCATACAAGCGAGTGATCGATCTGATGAGCCACGGCGATTACTCGCTGTATGAGGCAAAAGAAATGATGCCGGAAAACAAGGAACACCTCAGCAGAGCTCTGCGGCAGTTCATCAGCAAACATCCCTTTAGCCCAGTACTCTTTGACAGCGCAACGTGAGCGAGCTGATCCTGCACATCACCGACTACGCGCGTAGCCAGATAAAGCTGCGAGTCAGTTCCCATGAGCTTTGGGTCCCAGAACGTGGACCAAACCTTCAGCAGCAACGGTTTTCCGGTGCTCACCCATGCTGTCAAGGTGAGCGCGCGCAAACGGGACGCGCTGCCACCTCGCTTAATTTCGACTATGACCCGCGCCGCAAACAGGGGAGGCACGTCGCGCAAGACGGCGCCGAACCCAAGGCACTGGAAAACACACTCAAGAAACGACCCAGACCATGACCGAACAAGACCAGAAACAACTAGGTAAAACCCTCTGGGCAATTGCCGACCAATTGCGCGGGGCGATGAATGCCGACGACTTCCGCGATTACATGCTGTCCTTCCTCTTCCTGCGTTATCTCTCGGACAACTATGAGCAGGCCGCCAAGCGTGAGCTTGGGCCGGATTATCCAAACGTGTCGCTCGACGTAATGGAACGGACCGAGGCAACGACGCCACTTCAGATCTGGTACGAAGATAACCCCGACGACGTGGAGGCGTTCGAGAAGCAGATGCGCCGCAAGGTGCACTACGTGATCGAGCCTGACTACCTATGGGGCAACATCATTTACCTGGCCAAGACGCAGAGCCCCATACTGCTCGACACGCTGCAAAGGGGATTCAAGTTCATCGAGAACGAGTCTTTCCAGAGCAACTTCCAGGGCTTGTTTTCAGAGATCAACCTTGCGTCAGACAAGCTGGGCCGTCAGTACTCTGAACGCAACGATAAGCTGTGCTCTATCATCTCGGAGCTGGCGCGTGGCATGTCGCTATTCTCCACCGACACCGACACACTGGGCGACGCCTATGAGTACCTGATCGGGCAGTTCGCGGCAGGTTCGGGCAAGAAGGCGGGTGAGTTTTATACACCGCAGCAGGTCTCGAACATTCTGTCGGCCATCGTCACACTCGACGGCCAGGCGCCCGAGACAGGCCCTCGCAAGAAGCTAGAAAGTGTGTTCGACTTTGCCTGTGGCTCTGGCTCACTACTGCTGAATATCCGGCACCGCATGAAGGATGCGGGCGGCAGCATTGGCAAGATTTATGGGCAGGAATACAACGTCACCACCTACAACCTGGCACGTATGAACATGCTGTTGCACGGTGTGAAGGACACCGAATTTGAGATCTACCACGGCGATACGCTGATCAATGCCTGGGACTTCCTGCGCGAGACCAATCCGGCGAAAAAGCCGCAGTTTGATGCGGTGGTGGCTAATCCACCGTTCAGCTATCGATGGGATCCGAGTGACACTATCAGCGAGGACATGCGATTCAAAAATCACGGCGTGGCACCCAAGAGCGCGGCGGATTTCGCTTTTCTGCTACACGGGCTGCACTATCTGAAGGATGACGGTGTGATGGCCATCATCCTGCCTCACGGCGTGCTGTTTCGTGGTGGTGCGGAAGAACGTATTCGTCGCAAGCTTCTGCAAGATGGGCATATCGATACCGTAATTGGGCTGCCAGCTAACCTGTTTTATTCAACAGGCATCCCGGTCTGCATCTTGGTGCTGAAAAAGTGCAAAAGGTCGGACGATGTACTGTTTATTAACGCGGCCGAGCACTTCGAGAAGGGCAAGCGACAGAACCAGTTGGCAGACCGGCATGTAGAGAAGATTATCGAAACCTACACGCAACGCCCCACGGAAGTGCCGCGCTATGCGCGACGGGTAAGCATGCAGGAAATCGAGAAGAACGGGTTCAATCTGAATGTCTCTCGCTACGTCAACACGGCAGTGGCCGATGAAGAGATAGACCTGTCGGTCGTACGTGCCGAGCTTGTAGCACTGGATCAAAAGATCAAGGTTGCCACCCATAAACATAATGAGTTCCTTAAGGAACTTGGGCTGCCCCCCCTACCCTAGGGCTCTTAGGTTTCAGATCAGTACCACCCGCGGCAGTATGGTCCGCACGAGCTTGTACGGCGGGTTCAAATATCTGTAACAAAGTTTGAACCCAATACACCACCGCTCCATTGCCACAAGATACCGCTGAAAGGCAGTGAGTAGTTTTCCGCGATCTTGACGTTCAAGCAGGTGCAAAAAATGCCTACCGGCCTTTGTCACAGGCTTGAGGTCAAGACATTGCACGGCCTTTCAACGTGGATGATCCCGAATTGGTCGATAGAGCCATATCCGAATTTGCCGCTTTCTGCCCTTCAGTACGGCCTACTATGGGTTAATCACGTCAATCAGGTGTGTGGAGATGTTTTGCTACTGATCGAAATGCCACAAATTTGCCACACTCGCCCCACTAAACGAGGCGAAAACCCGCTAACCCCAGCTAACACAACCCATTGATTTCCCAGCTAATCCCCGCTAACGTATTGATTCTAAACGTCGACTTTTAGGACTCCGAAGGCAGGGGTCGTGGGTTCGAATCCCGCCGGGTGCACCAGATACAGATGAAAAAGCCCCAGGTCGAAAGGCCTGGGGCTTTTTTTGTGGGCGCAAGATAAGGAGGAAGATGCAAATAAAGTAGCAGTTTTCTGGCTGACCATAAGTTCCTCGAACAGCAAAGTGAAAGCCCGAGTGACGCCACACATAGAAGGGCGGGCGCTTGCATCGATTTCAAGCTGGAGGAACTCGCACATGCCTAAAGTGATGCACCAATGATCCAGGGTTACCCTAAGCCTTGGCAGAGCTACCAGGACCAACTTGAGATATTGATAGCCCGCGGAATGATCGCTACAGAGCGATCTAAAGCCTCACTCACCAATTGATGAATATCATCAATCCGTCATCAAGCTGGGGACGACGGCTGAAAGCACTATTGGAGAATGACTTTCCAGACTTGTCCCACCTTGATCTGAATTTGGAGGGCATGGGAGTGGATCACCACTGGCAGGAGCGCGATTGGTAATCGAAAAAATCAAGGCAATAAAAAACCCCTGAGCAATTGCTGCACCGAAGCGCATCAACCGACAGGGGCCGTGTTGCGAATGATTATAAAGGCCGGAAGTCTCTCGTCAACCACCGGCTGGCGACCTCCACCTCAAGGATTTTTCAACGCCTCCAACCGCGCCGGCAGATCCTCCTTGGGAAAGCGCTTATGCAACTCCAACAGCTTCTCATCCGCCGCCTTCGCCTCTCCCGCCTGCCGCAACCGCAGGATCTCCTGCAGCCCTTGCTCCAATGGCGGCAGCACAACAGCCGAGCGCTTGCTCATCTTCGCCACCGGCTCATCCGCCAGCGAACCCGCGACTTCTGCCTGCACCTGCGGCGCACTGTCAGCCTGCGGAGCCACGGAGAATCGAGCCATCGGCGCGGCAGCCGGGGCCGGGCGGGCCAGTTCCTGCGGGGCGGCCGCGTAAGTGCCTGTGGATAACTCCGGCTGCGGCACCGGCGAGCGCGTGACCAAACCAATCATCAGGGCCACACCCGCGACGGTGGCAAACGCCATCTGCCAGCGCGGCCGTTGGCAGGCCTGTAACCAACGCTGCCACAGGCCGGGTTGCCGCACCGGTGCTTCACGGTGGGCGGTGGCCAGGATGAAGGCGTCCAGGGAAGCCGGCGGCTCGCCGCTGGTGTGTTGACGGAAATGCTCGATCAGCAGCTCGTCGTTCGAGTCCTGGGTATGTCGGGGGTCAGTCATGCGGGTACCTCCTCGGCCAGCAGTCGGCGCAGTTTCTGCTGGGCGTAACGCAAGCGGCTTTTTACCGTTTCCAGTGGGGCGCCGGTGAGCGCGGCGATTTGTGGCACTTCCAGCTCGCCATGCAGGCGCAGCAGGAACACTTCGCGCTGATCTTCGGGCAAGTCTTGCAACGCGCTGTCCAAGCGCGCCTGGTCGCGACTCAGGCTCAGCAGTTGCTCAGGCCCGGCGCTGTCGTCGGGCTGGCCGTGAAGCTGCTCATCGTAGCTGTCGTGCAGCGGGTTGTGGATGCCGTGTTTGCGCCAGTGGTCGATCAGGCGGTTGCGGGCAATCTGGAATAACCAGGTGCGAAAACTCGCCCGGCCCTGTGGCTCGCTGGTGCTGCGGATCAGGCTGAGCCAGGTGTCCTGGAACACTTCCTCGGCCAGTTCGGCCTTGTTGCTCAAGGACACCAGAAAACGGTACAGGCCCTGTCGATGCCGCGCATACAGGGCCTCGAACGCTGCACCGTCGCCGCTGCGGTAGCGGGACAGCAGGGCTTCGTCGCTGGGTGAATCCATCAGGTGGCGCACTCCTTTGAGGTGGATCAGTGTCTGGCCGGGGCCTGGAGGCTCTGGGCCAATTCGACCAGTTGCACAAATTCGCCGCGCAAACCAAAAGGGTCGTCGCCCCGTGCGGAACGGGCCAGTGCGGCCGTGTCCTTGATACTCATGCTGCCAGTGTAGCGGCCATCACCCTTGAGTTGCTGGGCGAAGGCGGCCACGGCAGCAGAGAAGCGCAGGTCGTCGCTGGGTTTGCCGATCTGCTGGTTGCTGATCGGGTGTTCGATCAGTCGGCTGTTGCCGCCTTCCGCTGGTTTGTAGCGTACCCGCAACATCGCCAGCTCATCAGTTTTACCGTCAGCCTTGGTTGCCGATGCGTAGCGCAGTGGCTCCAGCCAGCCCTGTTCACCCTTCGGGACAATTTCATACAACGCGGTCACCGTGTGCCCGGCACCGATTTCTCCGGCGTCGACCTTGTCGTTGTTGAAATCCTCACGCTTCAGGGCGCGGTTTTCATAGCCGAGCAATCGGTATTCGCTGACCTGCGCCGGATTGAATTCCACTTGCAGCTTCACATCCCGGGCCACCACAGCGAGGGTCGAGCTGAGCTGGTCCACCAGCACTTTGCGGGCTTCGCGCAGGTTGTCGATGTAGGCGTAGTTGCCATCACCGGCATCGGCCAATTGTTCCATCAGGTGTTCGTTGTAGTTATCCACACCAAAGCCGAGGGTGGTCAGGGACACGCCGCTTTTGCGCTGGTCGACCGCCATTTGCTTGAGGCTGTCGAAGTCGCTCACGCCTACGTTGAAGTCACCGTCGGTGGCCAGCAGGATGCGGTTGATGCCTTTGTCGATAAACCCTTCGCGGGCCATTTGGTAGGCCATTTCGATCCCCGACGCGCCTGCGGTGGAGCCGCCGGCGGTGAGTTGGTCGATGGCATTGCGGATCGTGGTTTTGTCGCGGCCCGAGGTGGGCTTGAGCACCACCCGCGATTCGCCGGCGTAGACCACCAGCGAGACGCGGTCCTGGTCACGCAATTGGTCCACCAACAGTTTCAGGGTGCTCTTGACCAGCGGCAGGCCTTCGCGGCGATTCATCGAGCCGGATACGTCCACCAGGAACACCAGGTTAGCCGGAGCCAGGTCCGCCACGGCGTGGTCCGAGGCCTTGATGCCGATGCGCAACAGCCGGCTGTGAGGGTTCCACGGCGACGGTGCCACTTCAGTGGTCACGCCAAAGGGCGAGCCGTCGGTGGGCAAGGCGTAGTCATAAGGGAAGTAATTGACCATCTCCTCAAGTCGCACAGCACCTTCGGGCGGCAGGCTGCCTTGATTAAGGAAACGTCGTACGTTGGCATAGCTGCCGGTGTCGACATCGACGCTGAAGGTGGAGACCGGTGTTTCGGCAACGCTGCGGATCGGGTTGTCCGGGAGGTTCTGATATTGCTCCCGAGGCTCGGTCTGGTATTGCATGGCGATCGAGTCGTTCATGACCAATCGCGACGCCATCGGTGCAGGCGCAACCATCCGCTTGACCATGGCCCCCTGGACGCTGGCGGGCTCACTTTGCACCTCCACGACAGGCGCCGACTCAGCGGGCTTGGCCACGTCACGGGATGAAGAGAGCCCACACCCGGCAAGCGCCACCAGCAGGGTCACGGTGAAGCCTTGGGCGGCAGGGCGTAACAGCAGAAGAGGACGGGACATGGGCTGAACCTCGTGAATGAATGATCCGTTCACAAGGTCAGACGCAAGGGGCTGGCGATTCGGGTTAAAGCAACTTAGAGCGACGGAATATTTCCCGTCGCTGCCACAGTCGCCACCGGGACACGCTCGTTAGGCGCAGTTACGTCATACACATGCTGCTCACAGCCCTTCCCGATAATCACGAATTCCACCAGGTAAACCTTTTGCTTCTCAGGCTTGAAGGTCGAACTCATGGGGCCGCACTCATACACATAGGTTTTGACGAGGCCGACATAGTTGGCGTTGTAGACCCGTGACTCGCCGATCACTTCAAAGGGCTGCCCCGGGTCAGCCTGCACTTCCAACTGCGGGAAGCGTTTGGCGACGGCGCTGTTGCCCACTTCGTTCATCTTGGCGATCCAGCCGAATACCTTGCCACGGCCGGAATCCACCACCGTCCCGAGGATTTCCGGACGCTGATCTGCATCGGAACTACGGCGTACGGAGAACTGCACCGGATAGGTAAAACCGGTTGCCTTCATGATGACCTTGGCGTGTTCGGCGTCCACCTCGACCTTTTTCTGCTGCAACTGGACGCCGTCCGTCAGCAGGCTTGGCGAGGAGTTCCTGGCAGTGGAGTGGCAGCCGGCCAAGACCAGGGCGAGGATTAAGAGTGAGGTCTTTTTCATGGGTTACTTCCTTGAGCACATTTAAAAGTCTGGCTCGGGCTACGTGGGAGAACCGCAGCCCGATGCCGTTTTCTATCGGCCGTAATACTTAAAACGCGTACCGCGCCTTGAGCATGACCCCATCGGCATCAAAACCACTGCGGGCCTGGCGGGTGTAGCTGGCACCCACGGTAAAGTCCGACACCTGGTAGTTCACGCCGACACTGGCTTCATAGCTGTCACGCGCCACCGAAGCGCCGGTGACGGTGAACGCAGAACCGCCGAGCACATAGCTGGAGGTTTGTGCGACGCGATCACCCATCAGGTCGTGATACGCCATCAAGGTTGCTTCCGGCTGCAAGCTACCGGCACCCATGGGCAAGTTGCCCGCCAAGCGCACACCAGCGCCCAGCTCGCCCACTTCATAGCGTTGCGACTGGGTGCTCAGCGCGGCCGAGGAGCCCTTCTCGTTGAAACCGTCCATGCGCACGTTGGCGTAACGCGCTGCCACGCGCGGCTCGATCACCACGGCCTGCGACGGCTTGAAGCTGTAGCCGCCGATCACACTGGCAGACAGCACATTGCTGTCGTAACTGCCCTTGGCTGTGGTGCCGGCGATATGGCGTTTGCTGTCGTTGTCGTTATGGCCATAGCTGAGGCTGCCGTCGACAAACCAGTTTTGCAGCGACCAGTTGCCGTACAGCGACAGCGCATGGCCCTCCACATCGGTCTTGTTGCCGAGGTCGGAATGGATGTTGGAGTTAAGGTAGCTGTACGCCACGCCCAACGTGGTGGTGTCGTTCAAGCGCCCGTCCACACCCACGGCCATGCCGCTGCTGTTGGCCGAGTAGCCGTTGTTGCCGCCACGCCCGTCCTGGTCCATGTTGCTGCTCAGGCCCTGCACCCACACGCCGCCGGTTTGATGGCTTTCGCGCTGGTCGGTGAGGCGGTTGAAGATCGCGCCGTTGACCACGGTCTGGCCCGACAACGCCACGTCCAGGGCGCCGCGATTGACGTCCGGCTTGAGTTGTTCGCTGACCTGCGCAAGCTGCTGTGCTGTGCCGGCGTCAGCCAGGGTTTGGAACACTGGGTCGTTCTGATTGAGTCCGCTCAGTACGTCGTTTTTAAAGGTGTTCACCGCCGTCGCTGACGCAGCGCCGGCGCCCACCGCGGCGAGCTCCTGCTGCAATTGCTGGTTGTCTTTAACCGCCACCACGGCCTTGACCGTTTGCGCGTCGGCCGAGTAGCTCAGCACGTTCAGCAGAGAGGACGAGCTGGCCACAGACAGGCCATTGTCTTGCACGCTGGTGGCTTGCAACAGGGTGTACTGAGTGCCGTTGTTGGTGCTGGCGAAGTCGCCCGGCTTGGCGCTCACGGTCAGCTTCGAAGCCTGGGCGAAATTCGCTGCACCGTTGACAGTCAGGTACGGCGTTGTCGGCACTACGCTGTCGGCCAGGTGCATATCAATACCTGCGCCGCTAGCAATGTTGAGGTTGCCAGTGATCGCAGTACCGGGCGCCGACAGGTTCAGCGAGCCCGAGTTGACCGATACCGGCGCGATGATGCGGCTGCCGGTGAAATCGGCCTGGCCTGCGACATTCACCGCGCTCAAGTTGAGCAGGTCGCCGGTGATTTTGCCGCCGGTCCAATTCAGCGTGGCAAGGTTGGCGGCGTCGATGGCGATGCCGGCGTTACTGCGGATTTCGCCGGCTTGCTGGTTGATCTCGAACGCCGAGGTCTGGTCCGCGGCATCTACATGAATGGCTGTACCATCGGCGCTGATCGTGCCGCGGTTAACGATGCCGCGCGCGCCGGTCGCGCTGTTCTGGGCAAAGGTTGCCCCGGCAAACTCGAAGGCATTGGCGTTGGTGCCCGTGGCCTCGACGGTGCCGGTGTTGAGGATGTAGTCGACCTTACCGTTTAGAAACATCACCGTCTTGGCGTCATTGCCGTTGGCAGAAAGCAGGCCGCTGTTTTCGATGCGCAGAGGGTTGGTGTCGGTTTCCACCTCGATGCCCCAGGCGCCCTCGCCCGTCGCCTTGAGCGTGCCGGCGTTGAGGATTTTGCCGCCGACGGTGGTCCCCAGATTGTTCTGACGGTCGAGGATCAGGCCGATGGCGTAATCACCGTTCATGTCGATCACACCGGTGTTCGAGACGTCGCCGGCGATGGTGGTGCCATGCAGGTAAATGCCTTCGCCGCCATCCACGTAGGAAGGTGAAGCCGGCGGCGTCAGGGGCAGCGTGGAACGGATGGTGCCGGAGTTGATGACACTTCCACCGATGGTCGTCGCGCCGATCTCAAGCCCCTCGTAACCCCCATTTTTCATAAGAATGTTGCCCGCCTGGACCACGTCCCCGGTGACAGTTCCCGGGCTCAGGTTCTGCGGGCCCGACCAGAAAAGCGGGTCCAGGGCAATCGCACGGATGGCGGCGCCCTGGGAATCCAGAGTGATGTCGGCACGGTTGATCAACGAACCCTGGATAGTGGTGTTGGCCACACCCAGTCCGGCAGGGTTGGTGGTGGTCGGCACCACTACTTCGGAGAACGTCCCGTTGATAATCAATGACTCATTAAAGGTCTCGCCGACCCAAATGTTCTTGCCCTGCCCCAGGTCGAACTCCACGGCCAGCGCTTGCGAACTGATTGCGCCGACCATGAGTGCCAACAGGTTTTTCTGGAACTGCTTACGCTTCATTTCAAACTCCATGAACTACATTAAAAGCCGCCAATAGGCCCGGCGGCAGTAGGTGTACTAAGCGAGGGATCAATTGATCCGAATGCATTCCCCCAGGGTGCCTTCCTGAAACGCAGGCGCGCGCCTGTGCACCACAGCGGGCGGTGACAGAAAAGAGACTTGGGGGGCGAGGTTCACATTAATCCTTAATGTCATTTGAAAACGCTGCAGTCCATGCAGCCCGACCGGTTGCGGGTGGGCGGGGTAAAGACACTGGGATATACAAAATGTTCAAGGTGCTCGGCGGGTTCTATCAAACTGCTCGCGTCAGGATCAGCCACCGCAAGCCACGCGGCGACCTCTCGCTGGTCTACTTGAGCTCCTTCACCAGATAACTCCCGGAGATCTGCGTGATACCCGTCAACGCGCGGCGCAACGCCTCAGGATCAGTGCGATAAGTGAGCGGCGTGTAACCGTAGACATTCTGGCCATTGAACGGCGTGATCGACTCCACCGTGCGCCAGAGCATCTCGTCGCCACGGTCCATGCGCGCCACCACGGTTAGCGTCGGGTAGACCACGCTGCTGAAACCCTGGGTCAGGCGAAAGCCCCACTCGCCTACCGTCAGTTGAATCTGCGCATCGGCCGGCTCGTCGTCACCCACCACTTTGAGCGATGACGTCTTACCCAAGGCATCGATAAAGGCCTGCTTGAGCAACACGCCCAAGTCGATATTTTCGGCGTCCATCACCGTGAGGATCGCGGCCGGCGTCGACATCTCGGCCAGTTGCCCTGCCTTCATGCCGGCGGCAAACCCCGCGCCGCTCAAGGCCGCCGTGCCCAGCTTGGACGCGCCGCTGGCCATGCCGACGCCCGCACCAAGCCCGGCGCCCAGGGCCGCACCCCAGGCTTGTTCACGGCCCATGTAGACCATGTTCTTTTCCCACTTTACGGGCAGCACTTTGACCGTCTTGACCTGTGCGCGATGCTCGGGCGTGAGGGGCTGGCTGACGCAGCCGCCGAGGATGAGGGTGGAGAGGAGAATCAGGAGAAGGTTTTTCACATCAGTCCTTTAATGTTGGTGGTGGGTGGATGCGTTTAATCATCGCCAGGGTGTCGGCAATGGGGGTGAAGACATGAGGCATTGGGAGTGGGCCAGTACTTTGCTGCCTTGCGTGGGTTTGGGTGCGGGCTTATAGTCCGGGCCGTCGCCCACATGGCGATTCAGGTTTGGCGACCTGACAACAGAGCGCAAAAGCATCCCGCTTCTATGCAGGTGTTTTTGCACCCGCAAAGCTGTGCATGATATGGCGGCTGTGCGCGGGAGACCTTCGGGTCTGCCGGTTTTCTCTGTTGCCGGTTCGCCAACCTGCGTACGGCCGCCACCCATTCGTTTGGCGACGAATGAGTGGTGGCTTAATCCACCAACAGAGTACTGACAATGAATCGATACATGCCCCTCACGGGCCACGACTGCACCGTCCCCGCCCTGCTTATCGACACCCATGCGCCCCTCGATGTCCTCCACGACGCCGCCGTGTACCGGATTCGCGCCGTCACCCAACTGCTGGAAAACCTGGCCTTCCGCGACCAACTCAGCAGCGATGCTGTGGTGCTTCAAGACTTCGCCCAATTGCTGGCGATTCCGCTGCGCGATGGGTGTGATTTGCTGGATGTCATCAGTCGCAGACTCAATACCGATCCATCCTGAGTAAAAGCCGGGCGGCCTGGGTGCCGCCCCTTTAACTCGGTTAAACAACCTCACTTACCATGAAGCAAAACTTTTAAAGCATCTTTAGAAACGCACACTATGCGTGCCCACTCTTCTTTTTCCAAATACTCTTTATCAGAAAGATCAGGACCATACTTATCAAAAAGCGCGTCAATAGCTTGAACCACGTCCTCGATGGCTCTAGCTTCCTGATCATTTTTCAAAACTAGCCCTATCCAAGTGTATGCATTTTCAGCGAGCCCTGTATCGTCATATAAAAAATGTATTGTGTAATCAAGTTCATCATAAGCTAAATTCGGCGATGAACGTTCTACCCAGGCACCGAACTGGTAATCTGAGTCCGACAAACCTGCCAGATAGGAAACCAGCTTCTCTCTCATACTCGGAAATTTTAACTCGGAGAGTTCCAAGTTTTCCATTTTTTATACTCACTCTGGGCAAAGGGGACGGATTTATTTAATTGACCTAGCTGGAGTTTTTAAATCTAATATTTAAACAAATCCGTCACTTTTACGTCCTAAATAAATCCTTGCCCTTTACGTTAAAGAGCAACTCTGCCAGCATTAAAACGTGGATTGCCCCCTATTTTCCAAAACGTGTGCAGATAGATAAACACTCAACTTATCAGACAAGCCTATCCGTTCAATATAAGCAACAATATATACAGCAGAGCTCTCGTCCGCCTCACATACCGGCTCAGACATTTGCTCTTGTAGCCCTACAATCTTATAGGCCTTATTGGCAAAAAAACCGATCACCAACAATATTAAAATTAAACTATTTTGTTCTACGCTTTCAGATGCAAAATTTCCTTCTGCCAGCGGTCCGCTCTGCATATCATCGGAGTCTAGATAATATGCTAATTCATCAGCACTGAGCCCTCGATCAGACAACCATCGCCAACACTTATCAACTGCCTCCTGACATTTTTTTTGCGTATCACTCGCCGAGTCAAGGTTACGTAGAGCATAATCAAGCAACAGAAGGAAAATTGAGGCTTTCTTTACCCACATCATACTGTCAATGACTTTAAGCGCTTCTTCATTGTCCATTAACTATTCTCCCATCTTTAACTAGGACTGTTAGACGATTTGGCATTGCTGCCCCTCCCTCAGCGGTAACTCTTAGCAGAAGAGTAGGATAGCGCTGACTGAATTGTTTAACCACCCCATTCAGGTCACTATTACCCGTCAAACCTGCACTACACTTATTACAGATACCACTTGCATTTGGTTAAAGGGGACGGATTTATTTAATTAACTCATAAGAAATTTTTAATATTTAAATAAATCCGCCCCCTTTACGCTGTTATATCATCGACCGAGAAATAGGGGGTCAGACCACTATTAATACTTTAATTAGAAAACCGTGGCCTGAACCCTATTTCCCGCGCCCGATTCTCGCTCTAATTCACGCGTTAAACAAAACTTCTCTCAGCAAGTCCTGCCTCTCTGCCTGAGCCCCTACGGCTGCAGTGAAGCACTGATTATAGGCAGCAATCTTCAAAACGCCGCCCAAATCTTCTACTGCAAAGCAGTCGATATCCATTAACTTCTTTTCGTCGACACCCACTAACTGAAGCAAGGATTTGCTTACCCACATGAAAGCGCCAACCGCCTCAATGTAGCCGTTTCTTAAAACCCAACGCCCAGGATTTTTTGATATATCTACGACCTCTTGGGTCAGCGGAAAAGGCAGCCCATTACTTTTCTTGGGCAGATGAGCGTGTTCGACGCGCTCAACTTCAAAGAGCGTAAGACTCTCGGCATTTTGCCATCGATCATACTCGGCGTCGTAAATTCGAGCCTGGACAAAGCCGGGCTCATCGATTAAAGCTTCAATCAAGGTCTGTGCAACTTCAATCGAATTCGCCAGGTGTTTCATATCAAGCCGATAAAACGCTTTATCTGCCACATACGAAAACTCGACAGAACCGTTTGCCAGCTCAATAAAAAAACTCTGACACTTGTTTTTCTCCAAGTAATTCGAAACGTCCGCCAACCCTATTTTCTTGCCGGTAAAGCCATCAATGACGGTATCCTCATTAAAGTTTTTGAGCTGTTGTATTAGCCGCCCCCATACAACTGAAGCGCCATCATGTAGCCTCTCGCTAAAGACAATTTCAATTTCAGCCATATGATTAGCCACCGAACTCTTTAATAATCACAGTAATATTACGTTGCTTTCCATACTCTATAAGCTTGCTCGCGTCAGCCATTCCGCCCGGTTGAACTCGGATGTCCAAAATTTTCGTTGCCGGTACGCCATCCACGGTAATTTTTGAACTTTGCAAGGTGTCCATATGGGTTCTCATGTCATAAGACCACCCTTTACCTCGGGTATCAATCGTTTTCAAACTCACCACATTGGGTCAAAGGGGACGGATTTATTTAATCAACTCATCTGGATTTTTAAATATTTAAATAAATCCGTCCCCTTTACGCACTTGGTATTTTTCCGTAAGGGTTCGCAGCATTTGCGTTGACAAATATCTTTCCACCAGGCTCAACCACGCGAGTAGCTTCCGGAAGAAAATCCATCATTGAGTTAGTACCACCTGCACTCTTGGGAATGAATGGGTTACTAGCAACAATCTCTCCCACCGAACTATCCTTGAAAGGAAGTTTCGTTGCGTCCGCTCGAATACCAGACTGAATATCTGCTCGGACATCCACGTTTATAGCACCAGGAGTTTGAGCATTCTTCCCACCAAATAACTCAACAGTGGGTTTCCCACCAGAACTAGCTAATTCTCCTGTCGCTTTTGCACCGAGCCTTTCTCAACCATTTTTTAAACGCAGAATCGTTATTCAACTGAAAGACATTATTCTTTTTTCTAAGAAATCGATAAAGTTTTTCGCATACAAACTAGAAGTTTGATCAGAAAGTTCAAGCCTATAAACAGGATACTCTCCATCATTAAGACCATCGTCCGTGGCAAAATAAAATGATTCCCCTGCACCCGGCGGTTCGCAGATAAATAGCCTCTCCTTCCCACACAACCCATTTCGACCGTTAACGATTGACATATAAACGATATCCCCCCCCCTTACACTATCAAAATCCATTTCGTAGATACTATAAATCTCCTCCCCAGATATTTCCCCGCCAGAATAACACTTCAGCCACCATTTATAGCTATCAGGCAACTTCAACCCAAGACGAGCTTCAGCTTTATAAATCCACTCATCAGCAATCCCGTCACCATAATCAGCAAACTCAACGTAATCCGACTCTTTAATAAGATTAATTATTCTCGAATAATCCACGCCTAATTACTCCCCGCTCCGAGCCCGCAACTTCCAATAATCCGACTGATAAGAGTTAAACTCTTTAGCCTGCTTTGTCAATGTTTTTGCATTCAAATCCGTAGGAACTGAAACATAGTCAGTCGTAGGGTTTCTGTATTCTGCAGAGTCTTTGTAACGAGTATACCTAAAGCTTTGAGCGGCATTGGATGGGACATGAAGAACACTGCTATTCTGGCTATGGAAAACAGAACCAACTTCTGCAAGTGAACCACGAGTACCAGCGAATCCATTAACTTCAGTTTGCGAGAGATGATGTAACTCAACTGATTTCCCATCATACCCAATTGGTGCTCGACCCGAGGCCATCCTCTCAAGGTTTGAGCCTTCAACAGTTTTACCTCGTACTCTCCAGGTCGATAGGGCCTCTGGGTCAAAGAGGTCGTTACGTTGATAAACAGTCCTATCTAGAACTGTTGTTTTATTCCAAAAAACATCAACTTTAGGCGTCGTACTTGCAACATTACTACCCGCCGTCGTGCCCGTACCAGCAGAACCTAGCCCTTTTGCACCACTGGCAAGCTCTCCAGCTAACTTACCATTAAAGTATTTACTCGCGCCGCCAAACAGAGCCGCCTGAGCTGCGGATTTCGCCGTGCTCCATGCCAGGTCAGACGTTACGCTCGACTCTCCTGGAAAGGTTTCCGGAAAGAAAGAAGCTAGCACTCGGTCGGGCTCATTGGATTTAAAATCCGCCGTAATCCGGCTAGCAGAATCCCATGCCCCCACCATCGAGGTGGTGCCAAGCGCTCCTAAGCCGATGGGTAAGGCACAGGTAACAACGCCAACACATGCGGGTGACGACATCACCATCCCGGTATATGCAGTAGCCCCTCCGACTAGGCCAAGGGCAGTGTCTTTGCTTGCTCCAACGACCTGCACCGCCTTGCCGTGAGCATTGAGCGTATCGTCGCTCCAATCCTGCCAACTACGGCCACCAAACTGGCCGGTCGCCTCAAGTAACGCGATCTCCTCACTAAAAGTGGCGCCGCGATCCTGAAGTGCCTTGAAGTCCTTATAGGTTTCATCGTTGGTCGGGATCGACTCTGCGCAACTAACCAAAGCGCAGGCCGCCGCATTCAAACGATCAGCCTTTTCCGGATGGAACCGTCGCTGTTCATCCAACGCATCGGCTTGAGACTTGTGAAGCTGGTGGTTGTACTGCGTGGCATTTTTCGCCACCCAGCCACCCTTCTCCAATTTGCTAGCATCTGCATCTTTTTGCGTGGCCGCAGCTAAAACACCGACCAGTTGAGAACTCATGGACAACAATGTCTTGTCGCCCTTCACGATGTCGTTAAGCTGTACGACCAGTGCCTCATTGGCGCCGGCTGCCAATGCGCCTGTACGGAAATCTCCACCCGTTGCTTCGGCCAAGAGGCCACCGACCATCGCATGAATCGCGATCTTGGGAATTGAACCGTTTTCGATGTTCCACTTTTTCGTGTAGTCGCCGACGGCATTGAAGCTGGCCGCTGCCAGGGTATTGAATAGCGCAGTTTTCAGCGCCTCACTCCCACTGCCGCCCTGCCCCAATGCTTTACTCAACAGCGTTGAAGTACCGCCTTGCAATGTCTGGTTCGCGGCAAACTGCCCTACACCAGTCCATGTGTTGAGCTGTGGCCCCGTTATTTGCTTAGTCGCCTGATCAGTATGAGTTCCGGTCCAGCCATCAAAATAAGCTGCGGTCAATCCAGCGGTCACACCGGAAATCGTATACCCCTTCAAAGCATCCGAAGAGGTGACATCCTTGAACACCGCCCCTAAGTTGCCACGATTATTAACGACACTAACCGTCGCATTGGTCGCAGCGCCTGCCGCTACGGCTCCCGCACCTGCCGCGACAGCGACGCCTGCTCCAGCACCTGCAGCCGCAGTCATTGCCAACGGCCCGACAAATGCGGCCATCAGAATTGCTATTACAATCTGCGAGCCCGCACCTAAACCGGAGTTACTGTATTTGAAGCTATCGTGGATCTCTTTGACTTGGCGCCAGTCCACGTCACCGCGCTTTTCAGCATCCTTGAGCCAAGCCAGATTCGGATCGGCTTTGACCATGGTATCGATGGTCTGACTAACGGTTTGCTGATCGATCTGCCTGACATCAATCTTCAATCCGTCGACAGCTTTGATAACGACCTGCCCTTGAGCGATCATTTCACTCTGGCGCAGCGTTTCGTCAGTGTTGCCTTTACCTTTGGCGCTGAACCAAGCGAGGTCACCCTTGCTCTTGGTATGGCTCTCGTCATGAAGGTCTTTGACGCCTTCAAAGACGATGGCCCCGCCACTGTTAAGAATGATGTCATTACCACTATCAAGCTTCGCGACCTGGTAACGCTGGTCACCTTCGCTGATCAACGTGAGGTTGCCGCCAGTCTTGATCTCGGTCCCAACGTTCGTGGTGCGGGTTACTTCGTCTCGCTGCTCTTTCTTCGCGCCCCAGCCACCGTTCTCCTTCATGTCATACAACGTATGAGTACTGTTCTGCGCCGCCAGCAAATTCAACTTATCCCCGCTATACAGATAAGCCTCATTCCCCGCACTGATCTTGCTCGCCACCAGCGTGGTGTCGCGCCCGGCCTGGCTCGTAAAGTCCCTGCCCGCCGTCAGCACACTGGCTAACTGCGTGGTCTGCTCATCCGCGGTCTTAATGCGTTTCTTGCCGTCTTTTTCCTTGCCTTCGACGTTGTGCACATCGCTGACAGACGCCACGTTGAAATCGCGCCCGGCCTGAATGTTCAGGTCCTTACCCGCGGTGGCGTTGCTGCCGATGATGTTGACGTCTTGCCCCGCCACCATGCTCAGGTTGCCACCGGCCGTGACCGTGGCCGCTTGGTTTTTCACGTCGGTGGTGATGCTGGATTTGTGCCCGCCGTCGCTGAAGGCGTGGATCTCGCTGGTGTCGCTGACGGCGATCAGGTTGAGGTCGCGCCCGGCTTTCAGGTCGGCATCGCCGCCGGCGGTGAGTGCACCGTGGTTGGTGAGGTCGCGGCCAGCGTCGATGGCCAGGTTTTCGCGGGCGGTGATGGTGCCGGCGCTGCTGTCGGTGAGGGTGCGCATGCCGGCACCCTGGCGCACCTGGATGGCGGTGTTGTCGTTGGTGATGTCGCCCTTCAGGGTGGTGAGGCTGACCTGGGTGCCGCGTATCTCGCCAGCCATGGAATTGCGGATGCTGTCCTGGGCCAGCAGGCTGAGGTTGTTGCCGGCCTCGATCAGGCCGCCGGTGTAGAGGCTGCCGCTGCTGGCCACTGAGAGGTTGTTGCTGGCGCGCAGGGTGCCGACGTTGATCAGGTCGCCGCCGGTCATCAGGTTGAGGTCGCGGCCCTGGATCAGGCTGTTGCCGCGCACGTTGCGGGAGTCGGCCTGGGCCAGGTAGAGCACCGGCACGAGCACGGTCTGGCCGTCGACCACGCGGTTTTCCATCCACACGATGTCGTGGGTCAGGGCGCCGACTTGCTGGTCAGTGAGGGATACGCCGACGCTCAGGCGCAAGGCGTCCTTGCTGGCCAGGGCGTTGTCCATCAGGTAGCGGAACTGGTCGTAGTCGCTGGTCAGGCCACCGGCGAGGAAGCGTTGCCCGGTTTGCGCCAGCACCGCATCGCGGATCAGCCGTGACTCGTATTGCCCGTCACCCAGGCGACGCCAGGCGTTGTCGGGGCTGTAGCCGAGCTTGCCGAGCATGTAGTCGGAGCTGAAGAAGCCCGCCACAGTGGTGAGGTTCGGGTTGGTCTCGATCAGGTAGTGGCTGGTGGGGTCGGCGTTTTTGATGAACAGGCCGTAGTCGCCCTTGGGCAACTGGAAGCCGGGCGCGGTGGTGGGGTCGACCGGGGTGAAGGACTCGCCGGTGTAGTCCACGGGTACGTAGCGGCCGTCGGGCGCGATGCTGGTCACCGGCAATACGCTGCTTGGCGCCTGGGCGGTGGCGTCGTTGACGTGCTTGCTCAGGTTGATGTTGATGCCGCCGACGGGGATGCCGGTCTGGTCGTCACCGAGGGTGCCGGTCAGTTGCTCCAGGGTGTTGGTGTGCAACGTGCCATTTTGCAGGGTGCGCGCAACGTTGAGGTTGACCGCGCCACCGGCCTGTATCGTCGCGGTGTAGCCCGGGCCGCCGTTGTCGGTCCAGGTGGTGACGTTGCTTTGTTCGGAGAAACGCCAGTCGCTCGACCGGGCCTTGAGCACCTCAAAGCGTGCTTCATCGAAATTACCCGCTGCCACTGCTGCGTTGAAGGCGGGCACGTCGATGTATTCCATCCGGTCCCACTCATCGGTGTCGATGCGCTGCGGGGTGCCGATGACGATGGTGTTCTGCCCGGTGCGAGTCGCGGCGCCCTGGTTGAGCAGGTCGTTGGCGGTGATGCTCAGGTTGCCATTCGCCGCCAGCAGGCTATAGCGGTTCTGGACGTTGTCGCCCTGGATCAGCAGGTCTTTGCCCGCCACCAGGCGCGCAGATGCCGAGTCCTTGATCGCGGATTCAAGGTAGGTCTGGTTGATGGTGATTTGACCGCGCTTGAACGAGTCGTGCCCGCCGCAGTGCTGGCCGCACTGCCAATTGAGGCTGCCGGTGGTGATGGTCTGGCCCAACTCGAATTCAGCCTTGGCGTTTTCCACATTCCGCGCACTGATGCCGATATTGCCTTCGCTTTCAACCGTACCGGAAAGGTTGCTGAAGCCCGCCGCCATGCCGCCATCGAGCGCCGCGAAACTCAGGTTGCCCTTGCTGTAGACGTCGCCGTACAGGTTGCTGAAGCTGTTCCCGCGCAGGGTCAGATCACCGCCGCTGAACAGCAGCGTGTCCGCGCTATTGCTGATGCCATTGCTGGCGCTGAGGTTGACGTTGCCTTGTGAACCGAGGGTGCCGCGGTTGTTGATGTGTGCGGCGGCAATGTCAAGTTGCTGGCGTGCGGTGAGGTAGCCGAGGTTATCCAGCGTACCGCCCAGGGTGATGCGGGTGGTGGTGCCGCCGGCCAAACGCCCGCCGTTCTGGCTGAGGTTGTTGGCGACCACGCTCAGTTTTTGCTGGGCCGAAAGGTGGCCACTGTTGGTCATGTCGCCGGTCAGGTTGACAGTCAGGTCACCGTCGCTGAGCAACTCGCCCGCGTTATCCAGGCTGGCGACATCCAGGGTCAGACCCTTGGCGCTGGCCAGGCGGTCGCCGGCCTTGAGGCTCAGGCCCTGGGTGCTGGTGTAGTGCAAGGCTTCATTGAGTTGCACACGGCCGAGGCCATCGACCCGGCCGAACGACCAGTCGGCGGTGCCCAGGCCATTGATGCTGCCCTGGCTGCCGCTGAGGCTGCTGGTATTGAGGCTGAACACGCCGGTGCCAGCGTGCTGCAGTTGCCCGGCCTGGTTATTCAGATGCCCGGCGCTGAGGCTGAAGGCCTGGCTGCCGAATTCAAGAATGCCGTTCTGGTTATTCAGTTGGTCGGTGACCGTCAGCGTGCTGCTGGCGCCTTCCATCGCCCGCAGTTGGCCGCCCGCGCTGTTGTCGAGGTTGCCGCCATTGAAGGTCAGGCCCTGGTTGGACTCAATCAGGCCGCCTTGGTTGGTCAGTTGGGTACGCGAGGTCAGGCTGAGCTGATTGCCGCTGATCTGGCCGTTGGCGCTGTTGTCCAGAGTGGCGCCGGAGACGGTGACGTGCTCCTTGCCGAACAGTTTGCCGCCCCGGTTGGTCAAGGCCTCGACCGTCAGTTGCAGGTCGCTCTTCAAGGCGGTCAACGCGCCGGCCTTGGTACCGTCTTGGCTGTTGTCGACGCTGTCGGCTGTCACCGTCAAGCTGTCGCCTTGCACGGTGCCGCCCTGGTTGTTCAAGGTGCCCAGCGTCAGGTCGACCGCCGCACCACCGCTGAGGATCATGCCCTGGCGATTGCTCAGGTCCTGGCCGCGGTAGCTCACGCCCTGATTGCCGGCCAGGAGTTGGCCCTGGTCGTTGTCGAGGGTTTGCGCCGCGATATCCAGGCGCTTGCCCCGCAAGGTGCCGCCCTGGTTGTTGAGGGTGGTCAAGGCCTTGACCAGCACACTGCGCTCGGCGGCGTCGATCACACCGTTGGTGTTGGTCAGCAGGTTGCTGATGTTGAGGGTGATGTCGCCGTCATTGCTGACCAGCGCGCCCTTGCTGCTGTTGTCGAGGTCTTGCGCGGTGACAGTGAGGGCCTTGCCCAGCAGGATCCCGGCGCTGTTGCCCAGGCGGTTGCCGGTCAGCAGCAGGTCACCCTCACTTTGAATACGGCCCTGGGTGTTGAGCAATTGGTCGCCCAGCACCACGCTCACACCCGGCACACCACCGGCCAGCAACCCGGCACTGCGGTTGTCGAGGCTGCCGGCGCGCACGTCCAGTTGGTCACCGACGATACGCCCGGCGCGGTTGTCGATCTGCCCGCTTCGCGCATCCAGCAGCAACTGCTTGCCGATGATGGCGCCGCCCTGGTTATCCAGGCTCGCGGCGTGCAGTTCGATGTCGCCCTGGGCGGCCTGCAAGTGACCTTTGGCGTTGTTCAGCTGTTGGGCGACGGTCAAGGTCAACTTGCCGGCATCCGCGCTGAGTACACCTGCGTCGTTGTTGCTGAGGCTGCCGACGGTAGCGGTGAGTTGCCCACCCACCAGCTTGCCGTCCTGGTTGGCGACGTCACCGGCGCGCAGGTTCAAGTCAGTGCCAGCCTGGGCATGACCCTGGCTGTTGTTGAAGGTGTTGGTGACGGTGAGGTTGAGCGCGCCTTTCTCGGCACTGATCAAGCCCTTGGAACTGTTGTCGAGGCGGGCGGCGTTGACCGTCACGGCGTCGGCAACCAGGAAACCGTTCTGGTTGTTGATCGTGTCCGCTGTCACACCGAGGTTGCCCGCGACAATCTGCCCGCCGGTGTTATTCAGCGTGCCGCTGTTGAGCGTCAAGCTGCCGCCCGCGACCTGGATATGGCCCTGGCGGTTATCCAGCGAATCGGTTTGCAGCGTTGCCGCCTGATCGGCACCGAAGCGAATCAGCCCGCCGAGGTTGACGATGGCCGGCGCGTTGATCGCCAGCGCTTGCTCGCCATACACCCGCGCGGTGGCGCCCTGGTTGGTCAGTCTGGCACTGTTCAGCGTGACGGTTTTACCCTGGATCACTGCGCCCTGGTTGTTCAGTTCCCGGGTGGCCGTGGCGCTCAGCGAGCGGCTGGCCAGGACGTTGCCGCTGGTGTTCAGGGTTTGCGTATTCACCACCACATCGCCGGTGGCATTGCGGCTGTTATCGGCCTGCACGCCTGCTTCGATGATGCCCGGGTTGGTGACGGTGGTGGCTTTGAGTTCGATGCGTTGGCCAGCGGCCAGGCTCTTTTGGTTGACCAGTTCTTCAGCACTGCTCACCTGCACATTGCCGGCGGCGTAGACCTTGTCGGTCAGGTTCACGTTCTGCGCGGTGACCTTGAGGTTACCGGTGGTCGCCGTCTGCGCCATGCTCAGGCGCCCGTTGGCATCCAGCTGGATGTCGCCGCCACTGGCGGCCAGCGTACCGTCGAGCTTCACACCCACGCCGGCTTCGGTGCCCACCAGTTTGATCGCACCGGCGTACATACCGCCCAGCGCCGAGGAGTCGATGGCCAGCTCGGGCTTGGCACTGCCGTCATCGGCGCGCGCGGTGGCTTTCAGGCTTTTGGCATCGACGTCGTTACGCCCGGCAATGACGGTCAATTCTCGTGCATTGATCTGCGCATTGATCTTGGCCGAACGGGTGATGATCTCGAAGCGGTCGACGTTACTGGCGTTCAGGCCCTGGCCGTCGATGGTCACGGCACCGCCGTCAACCTGATAACGCTGCAACTGGCCGCTGGCGTCGAGCACCGGTTTGCCGGTGGTGAGGGTCACGTTGGGGGTGTTGATAAAGCCGCAACCGCTGCACGTGACGCCGTACGGGTTGGCGACGATGACCTTGGCCGACTGGCCCGCCACTTCGGTGTAGCCGCGCAGTTGGCTGGGGCTGCCGCCGTTGACTTCGTTGAGGATGACGCTGGCCGCGCCGCCCTTGAGGTTGGGGTTGCCGACGATGTAGCCACCCAGCTGGGTGTTCGTCATGGGGCCGTTGGCGTTGTTGAGGATCACGCCGTTGGGGCCGACGTTGTAGTCCTTGAATTGGTTATGGGACAAGCCACTGCCATTGGGGGTGGCGATGTTTACCACCGGTACGCCATTGCCGGCCTGGCCGACGGTGGTGCCCGGCGCACTGACCACAATGCCTCCGGCCTGGGCCAGCAGCGGCTGCCAGAACAGCGCGTTGGCCAGGATCAGCACCAACCCGCGCTTGGGCAGGCCGAAGAACGAGTCTCGCGGTTTCAGCGCAGCAGAAGGTTGGCGGGCCAGGAAGGCAAAGTGGCGAACATCCATTGTCATATTCTCGATGTAACGGGGCGTTGAATTACAGGAAGAAATCCATGCGGAAGTAGATCGGCGCTTCGCGCTCGCTCATCACTGCCGGGCGTTCCAGGGAATGGGCAAAGGTCACGCTGGTGCTGACGTATTTGCCACGGGCGAACAACTCCAACGAGTTGCTCGAGACCCGGCCATGCACTTCACCGTTATAGCGGTCGTTGCTGATCACACCCTGGTCGTAGCCGACGCTGGCGCCGTATTCGGCAAAGGCCGGGCGCATCCAGTCCCAGGTCACCGGGCGCGCCCAGCGCACGTCGTTGCGCCAGTAGCCGCCGCTGTCGCCGGTGAGCTGCTGGTCTTTGAAACCGCGCACCGAGGCCGAGCCGCCGAGGCTCATGCGCTGGGGGCTGAACAGAATGTCTTCACTGCGTTGGCCGGTGGCCAGGCTGGAGAAACTGAACGACTCACCCCATAGCGTGAATGGCTGCAAGTAGCTGACGGTGGCGGTGTATTTGCGGTAGCGCGCGTTGGGCAGGCGATTGCCGTACTGATCGCGCTCGTTTTCAGCTTGGGCATCGAAGGCGCCGATACCGTTCTGCATGCCCAGGTCGAGGTTGACGAAGGCATTGCCGATGCGGCGGCCGTGGTTGATGCCCAGTTGCAGTTCACTGAGGCGGTTGCTGCTGGGCTCGGTGCGCACGTCGAGGATGTAGTTGTTGGTGCGCAGGTGCGACAGGCCGACGTTCACCGAGGTCTTGCTCACGTCGTCACGATGGATCACCCGCTCGGCGCGCAGTTGGTGGTTTTCGTTGTCGCCGTTCTGCTTGAATTTAAAGTCGTTGGTTACGCCAAAGGTGCGGTAATCACTCTCGCTGTAGGTGTAGCTGAAGTTCCACCAGCCCCACGGCATGTTGTAATACAGCATGCTGTTTTTCGAGGTTTTCTGATGGTCGCTGACGGCATCGTGGCCGCCGCGCAACACAAGCTGGTCGGCCAGGCCCAGCGGGCTGTCCCACTCAAGGCCGGCGCCCCACTGCTGTTCGCCGGTACTTTTCTGCCCGTCGTTATTGCGCGACAGGCTGGCGCGCCAGGGCTTCTGCGGGACGTTCCTGACCTGCACTTCACTGCCGCCCACTTGGCTGCCGGGGGTCAGTTCCATTTGCGCCTGCTTGGACGGCAAGCGATTCAACTGGTCCACCAACTGCTCGATTTCCCGCAGGTTGAGCTGCTCGCCGACCTTGCCGGGGAAGGCCATGGCCAGCTCGCGCGGGGACAGGTTGCTGCCGTCGGCGCCCTTCAAGCCTTCGAGCTTGCCTTCCACCACCAACACCTGGAGGTGGCCGGTGGAAAGGTCCTGCTGCGGCAAGTAAGCACGGCTGGTAACCATGCCTTTGTCGATGTAGTAGTCGGTGATCGACTTGAGCACTTGGTTGAGCTGGGAGACGCCCAGGCACTGGCCGATATACGGCTTGAGCAGGCGCTCGCGGTCCGGTGCAGGCAGGCTGTCGGCACCCTTGAGTTCGATGTCTTTGATCGGGAAGCAACGGGTGTCGGCCGGGGTGGCAGGCGCTTGGGGCTTGGCTTCTTTGCCGGGCAGTTCCTTGAGGTCTTCAAGGCGCCGGCGCTGTTCTTCCAGCAGACGGTTTTGCCGGTCGCGGATCAGGTCCTGGTCGCCAGGCGTAGGCGCCGCCACCGCACTATTGAGTGCGAAGCAAGTCAGCAGGCAAACGCCCAGCAGCAGCCGAGTCCGTGGCAATAATAAAGACATGTTCGATCCGTCGAAAAAGCGGGGGCCGGCAAACTAACATCGAACTTCCGGTGGGCCAAGATTCTGGCTTAGTGGGAAGCTATGTTTAACAGGCATATAAGTTGCTGATTATTAACAATAAATAAATCATGCAACGTTTAATTGCTTGCAATTGGAATTTTTATTCCGACAAGCGGTAACAGTTTTGATACACCTCCAATGATGGCGCTTACAATTGCCATTACTTGGCCATCAATGCGGTATCAAGACTGGTTAGTAGCCAAAAGATGAGAAAAGTTCGCGGTTATTTTGTGAATTGGATCCCATTTTTCGATATCCCGGTTAACCAACCTCCTTGGTCCGCTCCTGCCCCGCCACCAACTTCAACCCTGGCCGCTCCACATGCCGGGACACATGGGCTGTCACTTCCTGCACGCCCCCTTCGTGGTCGTTATGAATCACCAACACACCCGGGCGGCGCAGTTGCTCCAGGTCACCTTCCCCCAGGCTGAAGCTGTCGCTCAAATGCTGGTCGCTCAAGGCCTTGGCCGCCGAGCGCCGCTGGGCAAAGTGCTTGCCACGTCGCTGCTGGTAGCGTGCCCAACTGATCAGCACCACCGCGTTGAACACGGCAATCCACAGGTAGATCTGCAAGGTATCCAGCGCCGCGAAAATCGGCGCATCGATCCGCGGGCCGCCGTGGCTGTCGAGCATCGGCACCAGCCCGCGCACCAGCAGGATAATCAGCCCGGCCCAGGCCAGCAGGGTCAGGAATACGTCGATGGCCCACATCACCGGGCGCTGTTGGGTTCGGATCAGATTCATGGCTGCACATCCGTAGTGGGGGCTTTGATTCCGCGATCCGGGCTGACCCAGCGCGCGCGTTTCTGGTGTTGGCGGAACAGCACTTTGGGGAAGCTGACCAGGGTGGTGAACAGGCTCACCAACCAGAACACCAGCGGGTACCAGACGGTCCAGAACAGGGTTTTCCACAGGCCCTTTTCATAGCGCCGGTCGATCATGATGCTCACCGCGAACTGCACCAGGCACACCACCGCCAGCAGCAGGCCGGTGAAGGCCGGCGGCATCAGCGAGTCGACGGCGATGGCGGCGGGCAGCGTCACCACTTTGCCCACGGCCCAGAAAATCACCGAGAGCAAAAAGGTGAAGGCCCAACCGGTGGACAGGCAGTACTCGAACAGCAGCGGCCACAGGTAGCGATGGCGCCATTGCCAGATGCCACGAATATTTTTGAACAGCACTTCAGCGCCGCCCTGGGCCCAGCGCAGGCGTTGCTTCCACAGGCCGCCGAGGGTTTCCGGCATCAGGATCCAGCACAGCGCGCGAGGCTCGTAGAAGATGCTCCAGTGGTCCAGTTGCAGCTTCCAGCTCACGTCGATGTCTTCGGTGATCATGTCGGTGCTCCAGTAGTCGACCCGGTCCAGGGCCGCCCGCCGAAACGCCACCACCACGCCGGAGACGGTGAAGATCCGCCCGAAGACCCGCTGGGTGCGCTTGATCAAGCCGATGATCGAAGAGAACTCGCCCACCTGCACCCGGCCGATCAAGGTGGAGCGCGTGCGAATGCGCGGGTTGCCGGTGACCGCCCCCAGGCGCGGGTTGTCGAGCATCGGCGCCACCAGGTACGCCGCGGTGTTCGGCGAGAGCAACGCATCGCCGTCGATGCACACCAGGTATTCGCTGCGCGCTGCTACCGCGCCCATGCGCAAGGCCACAGCCTTGCCCTGGTTTTGCGCCAGGTGCAGCACCCGCAGGCGCGGCTCTTTCAGGGCCAACGCATCGAGCACGGCGGCGGTGTTGTCGCTGGAGCCATCGTTGATCGCGATCACTTCGATGTTGCGGTATTGCTGGGCCAACGCGGCGCCGATGGTCTCGGCGGCGTTGTCGCCTTCGTTGTAGCAAGGGATCAGGATCGAGATCAGCGGCTCACCGGCGAGTACCGGCGCGGGGGTGTCATCCGCCCACGGCCAGTGGCGCTCCCAGTGCAGCCAGAAGTACAGGCCGCCGGCGATCCACAAGCCGGACATGAACAGTGGATAGAAGAAGACGAAGTCCATCAGGAACTGCCCGGTGACCAGAAAGATCAGGCCCAGGGGCACACCCAATACCAGCGACAACACGATAAGCGCGAGGATTCTGTCGAACATGAGTCAAGGATTCCACTGGTTGGAAAGGGCCGGACGCACGGTTTTCAGATCCGGCGAATTCTCCAGGAAGTTGTCGGGGTAGTAGCCAAAACTGGTCACGCCCTGACGCTTGAGCACGCCCATCCACTCGGCCATTTGTGCACCGTCCAGATCGGGGGCGGCCGAGGTACGCCAGTCCTTGGCTTGCAACTCGAAGACCGTGCGTTGCAGCGCGCCGGGGCGGGCCTTGACGGTGGCCACGAGCTTTTCCAGCCAGGCGTTGGAGCCCTTGAGGTCCTGGCCTTCCATCAGCGGCATGGCCATCGGCGCAGTCCAGTCGTAGCTGGTGAGGAAGTCGTCGAGGTTCTGCGCGAACCAGGCTTCGCTGCCCGGGTTGAGCATCGGTTCGGCGAAGATATTGCGTGCGGTCTGCACCTGCGGGCCGCGCAGCTTGCGGACCTTGGCGGTCAGCTCATGGGTGAAGTCGATCAGGTAGCGGCTCTTGAAACGCGTCCAGCGCTGCATCACCGCAGGGTCGGCGCGCAGGGCTTCGATGGTGTCCGGCAGGCCATTGGCGGCGTAGGCCTTGAGCGCCAGCGGGCTGGCGTCTTCGAAGTCCGACAGCACCGCGTCGTCGTGGAACAGCACGCCGTCGATGGCACTGGTGCGCGCCAGGTCTTCGTAGATCTCACCGATGACCTGCCGCACTTTCGGATCGAACGGCGACAGGCGCTGGTACTGGTCCGGGTCGATGGCGACCTTGCCGGTTTGCGGGTCCCAACGGGTAACGCGGGGCAGCTTCGAATCGAGGGCGAAACTGAGCACCGGCATCCAGGCAAATACGTTCACGTGGGCCCGGGTGCGCAGTTGCCAGGTGACGCGGTTGAACAGGTCGGCGCGCACCGGCAAATGGCGGTTGGGGAAGTACAGCGAACGCACCAGGCCATCGCCCTTGGGGTCGGCGAAAGCCTGCAGGAACACGGTGCTGGCACCCATGTCGACCGCGCGCTGGATCAGTTTGTCGAGGTTGCGCACCTGCTGTTCCGGGTCCGGGTCGTAGACGTTGTCCAGGTCCACATGCAGCACCCGCAGCGGGGCTTCAGTCTGGGTCGCGACGATGGCGTTGGCGTAGTGTTCGCCGTCCGGGTCGGAGGCCACCAGGAAGCGCGGGCTGCTCATCAGGTTGCCGAGGCTGTCGAGACCGTCTTCCAGGGTCAGGGCCATCTGGTAACCCTGCTCGCCCACCACCGCCAGCGAGGTGCCATCGGCAGCGCCGTAAGGCCACACCCACACGCGCGGCGCCTTGCCGGTGACGGCGCGGATCTTGTTGGAGATCGCCGTCACGTCGGTGCGCATCCGCGCCTGGAACTGGGCTTCGGTTTCGTAGCGATGGGTCGCCGGGTCAAAGCGTCGGGTGGTGGCGGCCGGTTGCAGGTTGCCTTGTGGGTTGGCCAGCACGCCCTTGTGGTTGGCGTCGGTGTGCGCGGCGATTTCCACCAGGCCGGACTGGGCGATTTCGCGCACCTGCTGCCAGGTCAGGAAGTCCGAACGCGGCCGAGGTGTACCGGCGAAATCCACCGGCTGGTTCAGCGGCGTATCCACCCACGAACCCACCGGCGCCAGCAGCGCGTGCCAGTTGTAGCTGCGCAGGATCGGCATCACACGGGTGTAGAAGCTCGCGTAGCCGTCATCGAAGCTGAGCATGATCGCCTTCGCCGGCAACTCCGGGCCGCCGTTGCGGGCCGCCAAAATCTGGTCGACGGTGACGGGCTGGTAGCCGTTTTCCCGCAGCCACGCCAACTGCTCGATCAAACGTTCGGTGCGCACGGCCACGACGGCCTGATCGGGGTCGCGGTCCTCGATGTCGTGGTAGGCGATACCGAGAAAATGGTTCTTCGGCCACGCCGCTTCGCTGGCAGGCTTGAGCCGCTCGGCGGGTGGAGTGAAAGGTGCGGGTTGCTGGGCGCAAGCGCTGCTCAGCATTAACCCCAGGGCCAACAGGCAACGGGACAAGACGGGCATGATCGGACTCTTCTAGAAGCGGTAGGTGAGGTCGACGATCAGGCGCAGGTCGCTTTCGCGCTCACCGTCATAAGGTCGGCTGATCCAGCTGAGGTTGGCTCCGGTTTCGAGCACGTCGTTCCAGCGAAACCGCTGGCCGTAGCCCACCAGTGCAACGCCGCCGGTACCGTAGTCGCGCTGGCTGTAGGTGCCCGCCCCCACCTGGAACTGCTGGCTCCACTGGGTTTCGTAGCGGTGGTAGAGCACGTGGTTGACGGTGGCCGTGGGCAGCACGCTGAAGTCCGAGCGCGGGTTGAAGTACGGCGTGTCTTCCTTGGTGTTGCGGCTGGTGCCGACTTCCAGGCCCAGGTCGACTTGCACCCCCGGCGAGCTGTACACGCCCTGGCGACCGGTGAGCAGCGCTTCGAGGCGGTTGTTGCCGTCGCTGAAGTGGGACGGGCTCAGGGCCAGTTTCCATTCGCGGCTTTCGTTGGCGCGCCAGCGGATAAACCCGCTGCCGCCGTTGGCAGTAATGTCGGCATTCAGTGCCCGCAGCGGGGTGCTCGCGGAGAGGTAATCGAGACTGCCGCCGTACTGCCATTGGTCATTGATGTCGCGGGCAATCGCGATGCGTGCGCCCTGCTTGTCGCCAAAGCCGTAAGAGTGGTTGGAGACCTCGGCTTCGAGGGTCATGTCGCGGGTGCGCCGCTCTACACCGAGGCGCTGCCAACGGTGTTGGCCGGTGCCTTCTTCGAAATCGGCGGTGGCGTAGCCGGCCCCGCCAAACACGCGCCAGTCTTCATCGATGGGCGGGCTGTAGAGCAAGGTTTCGATGCCGAAATCGCGGCTGCCGGACACCGCGCCCGCGCCGTTATCGCCGCCGCCGTTGCTTTTGCCGGTGTAGGCCTCGACGCGCAATTCGGCCATGTCGTGCACATCCCGCAGGCGGCTGAGGCGCTGTACCTGGCGGTTGTCCGGGGCGCGGTCGACCACGTCATCGGTGAGTGCATCGAGCTGACGCCATTCCTGCAGATCGAGGGCAGTGTGGCCTTGGGAAACCTCCAGGCCGATGTCGCGCGGGGCCTGGGCTTCGGTTTCCTTGAGGGTGTTTTCGGCGCGCCGTGGCCAGTCGCGGGCACGGTACATATCGGCCTGGGCCAGGCGCAGGCCGATATTGCCCGGGGCCTGTTGCACCAGGGCTTCCAGGCCTTTTTCGCTGGCGGGCAGGTCGGCGCCATAGGTGCCGGCCTGGGCGGCCAATTGTTGGGCGTCCATCCAGGCGTCGTTGGGGTTGCCGATGGGCAAGCCCTTGAGCTCGACCCGGGGTTTCTGGGTGCTCGCCAGGTTGTCGGCGACTTCGCGGGCTTCCACCACTTGATCGTTTTCGAGCAGGGCGTAGAACAGCGCGGTGCTGTCTTCGACGTGATCGCCGGCGTCCGCATCGCTTGCCGCCAGGGCCTGGCGATACAGCGGCGCGGCCTTTTCCGGCTGGCGCTGGTCGAGGTAGGCGGCAGCGACCCAGCGCAGGGCGTAGGTCGGCAGTTGCACGCCTTCGCCCTTCAGCACTTCGTAGTCGCGGATCACCTCGGCGGTGCGCGCCCGGGCTTTCAGCGCGCCCAGACGGTCGATGCGCCAGCGCACCACGTCATCATGGGCGTTGGCATCCGGTATCCAGGTGGTGAGCAGTTGGTCGTAATCCTTGAGGGCACGGTCGGCGATGACGTAGCGTTCTTTTTCACTGCGGGTCGCGAACTCGGCCATGCGCACGCGCTCGGCGGCCAGGTCGCCTTCGAGGCGGCGTTGGGTGACCGGGTCCAACAGGCCAGGGCGCCGGGCAGCGAGGCGCAGGGCCGGTTCCGGCAGGCGCGCACGTTGCAGGGCGACGATGTATTCGCGGGCGACTTCAGGTTTGTTGCCGGCACGAATGAATGCCTGGTCGAATTCGAACAGCGCGTCATAGGTAGAGCCGGCACGGGTCAGTGCGTAACCCAGGGCCATGCGGCGGTCGGCGTCGTCGGGCTTGGCGGCCACCAGGGCGCGGGTGCGCTGCACCGCTTCAGCGGTCTGGCCGGCGTCCGCCTGGGTCAGGGCCAGGCCGAGTTGCAAGTCCGGGTTATTCGGCTCGCGCAGCAACGCCTGGCGATACACGGCAATCGCCGGTTCCCAACGCTGCTGGTTGCGATAGGTGCGGGCGACGGTGGCCAGCGCCTGGGTGGTGAGGGTGCGTGAGCGGCCCTGGGCCTCGTAGACCGTCAGCACCTCGGCGTCCTGGCGCGCCCAGCTGGCAATCAACAGGTGATCGCTGACCTGCCCCGGCGTCTGGCGCTCGGCGGGCATTTGGCGCAACAGGTTGAGGGCCGGACCATAGTTGCCACTGCGGGCCTGGTTGATCAGCGAATCATAGGCCGCATCGGCCGATGCCACGACGGGCCAGAGCAGTTGGCTGCACAGGGCCAGGCGGATAAACGGATGAATATTACGCGACATGTCGTCAGCTTCCTCACCAGGGAAAGCTGTAGCGATAAGTTCACCTGCACGACACTCCAGGCGGCCGGCATCTGATGACGCGGCCAAGCTTTCCCGGGGCGCAATATCCTTGAGGGGGGTACAAAAAAGGCCAATTCAGAACAATTGTTCAGAATTGGCCTACATCACTTTGAGCCGAATCTTATTGAGCGCCGCTGACCGCGCCGAACTTGCCCAGCACAAAACCAATGAATTGCTCGACGGTCATTTTCTGGCCGTTGAAGGTCACTTCATTGTTGGCGTAGTGCAGCTTGGACACGATATCGGTACCCACCAGGGTCGCCAGTTGAGTACCCACGGCCATACCGCTGATCATCTCGCTGGCCATCTGGGATTGCTGCTCGATGGCTTTCGGGTCGGTCACACCACCGATCTGCGCCTGCAGGCCGGCAACGTCCTGGATCATCGGCTTGGACAGGGTCAGGTTGGCGTCCAGCAGCGCAACGATTTGCTTGCCCAGTTCAACCGGCGGCAGGTCCATGCTCGACGGCTTGGCGAAGTCCGCCACCAGGTTGAAGCGGCTCTCGCCATTGGTGGTTTTCAGCGACAGGTTTTCTACCGCCACTTGCGGCTTGGCAGCCAGCAGTTGGTCGACGTTGGCCTGGGCCAGGGTCTGCTCGGCTTCGGTCAGTTGCAACTCAGGCACGGGCTGGCCAGCAGCGGCAGCGGCCTGGGCCGGCTGTACTTTTTCCTGGTAGAGCTTGGTCAGTACCAGCATCGACGGGATGTCGACGTTCTTCATGCTGACGGCCATGGCCGCCGAACCCACTGGCTTGCCCTGGTAACCGATCTCGTCGATCTTGTAGTCGACGCGGCCGGCCAGGTTGTTGTCCTTGGTTTCGCTGCTGTCTTTCTGCTCAAAGTTCTTGAGAGTCAGCACTGCTTGCTGCGGGCCGAAGGTGACCTTGGTGTTGGTCAGCTCGACGGTGTTTTGCCCGGTGTAGAAACCGAAGGTGGTTTTTTCCAGGTTGCTGGCGATGGTCAGGCCGCTCAGCTCCGCATCCAGCTTGGCGTTGTTGGCATCGATGACCGAGACCTTGAGGCTGTCCATGTAGCCGCTGGCCTTGACCTTCTTGCCTTCGGCGGTGGAGTCGAAATCGAGGTTGGCGCCGGAGAAGCTCACGGCCGACTTGTCGTCCTTGAGTTCCAGGGGCAGCAGTTCAACGTTGCCGGTCACCGAGCGGTCATAGCCGATGTTGGCCACGCCTTTGAGGGGCGACACGTCCTTGCTGGCAGCGAACCATTTTTCGGTGGTGGGGTTTTTCTCGAGTTCGTAGTGACTGGTGGCCATGACCGGCAGCCACTTCAGCGACACCAGGCGCGAGAACGGCAGCGGGCCGTGTTCGATATGGTCGACGAACAGCAGTTCGGTGTCCTGATGATTTTCGCCGAACACCGCGCCCTGGGCCTTGAGGCGATAGTGGGCGGTGCTGCTGAACAGCTGACGGTCGAGGGAGACCAGTTCGAGGGTCACAGTGCCGTCGACACCGGCCATGGAGGTCTGCAGTTCCTTGTTGGCGTCCTGGATGGCGGTTTGCAGCACCGGCTCCAGTTGCTTGCCGGTGTACCAGGCACCGCCTGCGCTGATTGCACCAATGGCGACGACGATACCCAAGAGAACGACTGCTGGCTTATTCATGTAGTGACCTGATCAAATCCTGTGAAGTGGGCTGTCTTCCCTGAACCCCGAAGGGTGTCGGCTCAAGCCCGCCGAAATCCGGGGAAGATTAGCATTGGCTGGCGTATGCAGCCCAATTTTTCAATAGGCGCAGACTTCAGCGCTGAACGGTAAAGTGCCTTCGCGAGCAAGCCCGCTCCCACATTCGACTGCATTCCAAAGATGGAACTCGATCGAATGTGGGAGCGGGCTTGCTCGCGAAGGCGTCAGTACAGACACCACAGATTTCAGGAATACTCGGTTTCGATCTCATCGAGTTGATGGTCGAAGCTTTTCAGGCGCGCCGTCCACGTATACACCAGCACCTCAAACTCACGGTGAATCACCGCATTGCCCGGCGTATCCGACTTGGGATCATAAAAATCCAGCTGGTAACGCTCCCGCGCCATCGCAGTGGCCACGTCGGATAATTCCCGGGCGTTATTCAGCCAATGCCGTCCGTCGGCGACTTGCCGATCAAGCATCACGCATTGTTTTTTCAGGGCTTCGAGGCTTTTTTCCAGCGGTGTGCCGGTCAGTTCGCCCATGACTTCCTGGAAGGTGCGCCCCGGCTGCCAGTAGCTGCCCCAGAAGTAGCGGTCGAACACCGTCTCGACCCGGCGCAGGGCAACCTTGGTATCCCAGATCGCCACGCGGGTCTTGCCTTGTTCGAGCAGTCTTCGCTTGATTCGCTGGCCCTGGTAGGAGGCCCAGGCCACCACGCCGATGGACAGCACCGCGATCAGCGCGCTGGCGCTGTCGAGGAACACCATGGCCTTGTCGATTTGATGGGCCAGCATGATGCCGTAGAAATAAGTCGCCGATAGCAACACCAGTGCGAAGAACACGCACCAGAAAGCGGGAGCATAAGGGTTTTTCATTATTGGAATCCCCATGAGCAAACGCGAGCAGTGACCAGCGGACCATCACGTAAGTCCGCCTGTCAAAGCATAGCAATCAGCTCAGGGTTTGCTGGCTTGTGTGGCTTGCGTTCGTCCACTTTCCCAGCCGCCGCCCAGGGCCAGGAACAAATCGATCTGGCTCATGGCAACCTGGGTGTTCGCCGCGGCCAATTGCGCCCGCACGTCGGTGTAGGTGCGGGTGGCTTGCAGGTCGGCCAGGAACGACGCGCGGCCGGCCTGGAAGAACCGGTGCGTCTGCTCCGCCGCCTCTTTGGCCGACGCGCCGGCATCCGCCAGGGCATCGCGGCGTTGCAGTTGCGCGGTGTATTGCGCGAGGCCCGTCTGAGTTTCACGGATAGCGTTGAGCACCACCCCGTCGAAGTGCGCCAGGGCGCCCTGGGTCGCGGCTTCGGCTTCGTGGATGCGGGCGCGGGCGCCGTTGGTCGGCAGCGTCCAGCTGATCAGCGGGCCAAAGCCCCAACGGTTGGTGGCCGGCGTGCCGAGGTCATCCAGGATGCCGACGGTGCCCACGGTGGCGCCGATACTGATGTCCGGGTACAGCGCGCCGGTGGCCACACCGATGCGCGCGGTGGCCGCCGCCAGTTGGCGTTCGGCCTGGCGCACGTCAGGGCGACGCTTGAGCAGCGTGGCGCCATCGCCCACCGGCAGCAGTTGCGCGATGTGCGGCAGTTCGGCGCATTGGGCAGTGCCGGCCGGCAGTTGATCCAGCGGCCTGGCCAGCAACATCGACAGGCGGAACAGCCCGGCCTGGCGCAGTGCTTCATAGCGCGGCATTTCGGCGCGCAAGGATTTGTATTGGGTTTGCGAACGGGTGACCTGGGTTTCATCACCGCGCCCGGCATCCCGCAGGCGCTGGGTCAGGTGCGTGCTCTGGGCTTGCAGGTCGAGGGACTCGTTGGCGATCGCCAGCTCTTCGTTGGCCGCACACACCTGGGTGTAGGAGCGCACCACGTCCGCCACCAGGGTGATACGGGCGATATCGGACGCCGCCTGGGCCGCATCGGCAGTGGCCTGGGAGCTTTCAATGCCGCGCTGCAAGGTGCCGAACAAATCGAATTGATAGGAGGTGCTGATACTGGCGCTGCCGATATTCGCCACCGGGACTTTTTCCGTCAGCAAATAGGCCTCACCCGATTCTTGCAGGCGCTGGGCTTCGGCCTTGGCGCCGGCACTCCAGCCGCCGGCCGATTCGGCTTGCTGCACCTGATAGCGCGAGCGCTGCAAGTTGGCCGCAGCCACCCGCAGGTCGGTGTTGGAGGCCATGGCCTGCTCCACCAGCTTATCCAGGCGCGGGTCCTGGTAGAGCTTCCACCAGTCCGCCGGTACCGGCGCCGACACCACATTGCTGCCCTCCCCGGCCAACTGGCCCTGAAGGTCACCGCGGTTCACGGCCGCCTTGTCCGGCAGTTTGTAATCGGGCCCCACCACTTGGCAGGCCGACAGCAACAACCCCAGCCCGGCGGTTGCTAAAAGCCGTTTCATGGCTTGTTCTCCGACTTGGGTTGGTCGTCGATGATCGACACGGTGGCGGTGCGCCCGGCAATCATGCGGAAGTCTGCCGGCACATCGTCAAACGCAATGCGCACCGGAATCCGCTGGGCCAGGCGCACCCAGCTGAACGCCGGGTTGACGTTGGGCAGCAGGTTGGAGCCGCTGGTGCGGTCACGGTCTTCGATACCGGCGACGATGCTCTGCACATGCCCGCGCAGGCGAGCGTTGTCGCCGATCACGCGGATGTCGACGCTCTGGCCGACGTGAATGCCGTCGAGCTTGGTCTCTTCAAAGTAGCCGTCGATGTGGAAGGAGTTGCTGTCCACCACCGACAACACCGGACGCCCGGCGGTCACGAACTCCTGGTTACGCGGCGCACGGTCGTTGATGTAGCCGTCCACGGGGCTGCGGATCACCGAGCGGTCCAGGTTGAGTTGCGCGGCATCCACCGCCACTTGCGACTCGGCCAGGGCCGATTGGGCACGGGCGACGCGGGACTGGCTTTCTTCCAGTTGCTCGCTGGCCACCAGGTTGCCGAGGCCACGGTTACGCTTGTTCTCGCGCACGGCCTGGGCCAGGGTTTCCTGACGGTCGGCCACGGCGGCCTGGGCCTGGCGCAGGGCCAGCTTGAAGCGATCCTGGTCGACGGAGAACAGCACCTGGCCGCGCACCACCAACTGGTTATCGCGCACGTCCACTTGCTGGATCAGCCCGGACACGTCCGGGGCGATCTGCACGATGTCGGCACGGATGTGGCCGTCACGGGTCCACGGCGCGAACATGTAGTACATCACCATGCGCCACACCACGACGCAGGCGAAGGTCACCACCAGTAACGTCAGGACTACACGGCCAATGGTCAAAAAAGGTTTTTTCATGTCATGAGGTATCGACTGAGTGAATCCACTGCGCCCAGCAACAGAGCGTAGAGACCCACATTGAACAATGCCCGGTGCCAGACCAGGCGATAGAAGTGGACGCGGGTCAACAGCCCGTGCACCACCAGGTACAACACATACGTAATGCCCATCAGCACCAGCAACGTGGGCAGGAACACCCCGCTGATATCCAGATCACCGATCATAAAGGCGCTCCATCGGGTAACGGCGCTTCCATCTCTGTGCCGCCAAGAAATTCCACGCCGGGCAACAGCGCCAGGCGCAAGCCGCTGAGAGCGTGCAACAAATGCAGGCGGGTTTCGTCCTCGCCTTGCAGGCCCTGGCCGTTGAGGGCGCGGCGGGTACGGTCGAGGGTCATCAGCAGACCGCTGGGGGCCGGCAGACGTTCACCGGCCTTGAGGCAGGCCTTGAAGTAACCGCCGACGCCTTCCACCACCTGGTTCAACAACACACGCGGCACCCCGAGGATGCGCGGCGAGTACGCCAGCAGGTCCAGCAGGTTCAGCGCCACCCGCACTTCCCGCAGGGCGATGCCGGTGTCCTGGCCGGTCATGGCCAGGCGCGGCAGGTGTTGCATCAGGCGGTCGAGCATTTGCACGCCCATCTTGCGGTGTTCGGCCAGGGTCGCAGGCTCGGTCAGGGTGACGATGTCGCGCCAGCTGAAACGGGTCAGGCGCTTGGCCGCAAGCTCAGCGCCGAACGGCCGGGCAATCAGGGTCCAGACAAAGGCGAACAACAGGCCCACCGGGCCCGCCAGGTTGGAGTTGGCAAAGGCCAGGAAGTCCGCGTCGTAGGCACCCTGGATGCTGATGAACGACGAGGTATTGACCAGCGTCAGCAGCATGCCGAGGTAGAAACGCGGCTGTACCGTCAGCGTGCCGATGCAGATAAAGGGCACCGAAAACGCCAGCACCAGCATCGGGAAATCGTGCAGGTTGGGCAGCACCAGAAACAGGTAGAGGCTGGCGAACAGCACCGACATCGCGGTCCAGAAAAAGAACCGGTAGATCTGCGGCGCCGGGTCGTCCATGGAGGCGAAGAAGCTGCAGGCCACCGCCGCGAGGATCACCGCGCTGCCACCGTCGGTCCAGCCCAGGAGGATCCACAGCACCGAGGCGACGATGATCGCGGTGACGGTGGAAAACGCCGAGTAGAACATCAGGCCACGGTCGAGGAACGGTGTCAGCCGGCCCAGGCGCCAGTGGCGGTAAACTGCGCGCCAGCTGTCCTGGCTTTCGCACTGGATGGCGGCTTGCAGGCTGCGGCAGTCCTGCCACAGATCCACCCACTCGCCCAGGCGATACAGGGCGTTGGAGAACAGCAACTGATGGCGGTCATCCAGGGCGTCGGCATCGGGTTGCAGGGCTTCGATCTGGTCACGCAGGACACGCCAGCGTTCGAGGGGCGCATCCTTTTGCGTGCTGGCCAGCCACTCGTTGGCGGCGGTCAGCAGCGGCGTGAAGCGCTCGAGCAATTCCGGCGCGCGGTGTTCCAGCGCGTACACGGCGTCGTCCAGTGCGTCGATCACCGGCAGCAGGTGGATCATCCGCCCGCGCAGCTCCTTTGTATTGCGCACCGTTTGCGGCCGGGAGCCCTCGTGGGGCAGTTGGCCGATCATCAATTCCAGGGTGTTGAAGGTAGCGACCATGCCGCCGCGCAGGGTGCTGATTTCCTCGGGTTGCACGTTGCGGCTGAGGAAGCGCTGGCTGTAGACCTGGGCGTCGGCAAACCACTTGCTCACCGAGTCATCGAACACCGGCGCCAGGCGTCGCGGCCAGAACATTGCCCCCACCACCGCCGCCACGGCGATGCCAAGGAAGATCTCTTCGGTCCGCGCTTCGGCCACATCCCACACCGCCAGCGGGTTATCCACCACCGGCAGGGCGATCAGCGGCAAGGTGTAGCCGGCCAGCATCAGCGCATAGCTGTTGGCGGTGCGCAGGTGCAGGGACAGGAACAGCAGAATCCCGGTCCACAGCGCGATCACCACCACCAACACGTAAGGCGTCTGCACAAACATCGGCACAAAAAACACCGCTGCGGCCGCGCCCATGAAGGTACCGACCGCCCGGTACAGCGCCTTGGAGCTGGTAGGGCCGACAAACGGGCTGGACACGATATACACCGTGGCCATCGCCCAATACGGACGCGGCATTTGCATCAGCATGGCGATGTACAACGCGATCATTGAAGCGGCGAATGTCCTTACGCCGTAGAACCAATCCTTGGCCGGCGGCATGCCGGTAAAAAATCCGTTCAAGAACTCACAACCATGGGATGTTGATTGGCACCTTCGAAGGCCCGCAGTACACGCAAAGCAGCTTCCAGGTCATCGGGGTCGATTGTCGCCAGCACCTCGCGACGCAGGCGCACCAGTTGCTGTTCCACTGCCTGCACCAGCTCGCGGCCACGCGCGGTGAGGCTCAAGGCCTTGGCGCGGCGGTCGTGGATGTCTTCGGTGCGGCACACATAGCCAGAACTGCACAGCTGATCCAACAGGCGCACCAGGGACGGGCTTTCCATCCCGGCGGCCTGGGCCACCTTGACCTGATGCACACCGTCGCCGAGGCGGCCGATCATCAGCAGCGGCACGGCGCAGGCTTCGGAGATGCCATAGCTGACGAGCGTGGTCTGGCAGATTTTGCGCCAGGTCCTGGCACCTACCACCATGCTGCTGCTGATGTTCATCTGGAGTTGTTCGAGGGTCTGGGACACTGGATTATTCGCATACAGTTAGTTTGCTAACTATCAATATGGTCGATGGATCCAATGCAGTCAAGTTTTGATACAAATTTGCGGATGGGAGGATGGCCCGTGGGCTAAGTAAAGCTGGTTTGGGGAAAGGTGTTTCGCCGTCAGCAACCGTCAGTCGCCTCACTCAGCTCACATGCGTCGTCAGGTATGCACGTTGTATACACTTCGTACATACCAATCTAGAGCATTCACTTATGTCAAAACTAGCCGTTTTCACCTTGAAGCTTGAGTCGGAACTACGCGACCAATTCATGGCCGAGTGCGAGGCTACCCACCGTCCTGCATCGCAAATCGTGCGAGATATGATGCGTCAGTTTGTCCAGGCCCAGCAGGAATCACGGGAGTACGACGCGTTCTTGCAGCGTAAAGTAGACGCCTCTCGCGCCTCGATACAGGCAGGCAGAGAGATTTCCAATGAGGATTTGGAAGCTGAGTTTTCTGCGAAACGTGCTCACGTAGATAATCAGGAATGAGGGTTGCCTGGACGCCGGAAGCGGCGCAGGACCGTAGGGATATCTGGGACTTTTTATTTGAGAAAAACCCACAAGCCGCAGCCGATATGGATCGACGCTTCAGCAGTGCAGTGCTGGGGCTGGCAAAACACCCAGAAATCGGCCCACTCGGCAGGATCACAGGCACACGCGAAGTCATTCCTCATCCAAGCTACCGCCTTGCTTACCAACTTGAGCCCGACGTAGAAAGGGTCGTGGCGCTTGTGCACACCGCTCGCCAATGGCCACCAGAGAAAGCAACCGCCTCTTGACGGCCTAGACTCCTCGCCCCTCTCTCAACCGCAAATTCAACTCATCCACCACCTCAGCCCAATCCGCGTCCTCCAGAATCTCCTCACGCAAAAACGCCCGCTGGGGCGGCGTCCAGAAAAACGCTTCCGCCAGATGCAATTCGGGCTTGAGTGGAGAGTGGACCGCGATGAACCGCTCGATGCTGACCGGGTCATCGGGCAAACCGAGCTGTTTGAACAACGATGGCAAGTTGTGGACTGGGGATTCCATGAGGCGTTCCTGGAGAGAGGGTTCACCTGAGTCTAGCCCCCCAGGCGAACATAAACCTCTCAGGTGTTGCGCGGATTAATCGCAGCCCTCACGGTGCACGCCCGCTGGCGCGTTACACAGCACGAACAGCCGGGCCCGCGCGCCGCCGCCGTCCTGTTGGCTGAGCTGACGCCATCCGGCCGGCAACGGGGCAAACTCATCCGGCGGCTCCGCGGCGCTGATCAGCCATACACGCTGGATCTCGGCGGGTAACGCCGACAAGCGATCAAGGTAGATGCGCCCGCCATCCTGGTCCACCAGGGTGCCAAAACCATAGGCATTAGGCCGGGTGGACTTGCCGGCGGCGGTCGGCGGTGTGAAAAGCTGCAACTGGGCGTCGGTCTCGTCGTAATAGACGTAGGGCAGGTACCACAGCATGTCGCTGATGACGATGCGGTCATCTTCCTGGTAGTTGCGATTGACGAACTCCACCACCACGTTGAATTGATCATGCTCATCGACGGTGGAGTTGGTTTTCACGCCCACCAGCTCGACCCCGACAAACAACACGAAGACTGCCGCTGCTGCGAGCGGCAAGCGCGACGACAGACGGTCGACGGCCAACGCCACGATGATCGGCAAACTCATCGCGTAGGCGGTGAGATAACGCTCGATAAACACCGGGGAAATAAACGAAACCCCATAGACCAGCAGCACCGGCAGCATGAAAAAAAGCCCCAGCAGCCAGCCAAAGCGAAAGCGGCTTTGATCGCGCCAGGCAGTCACACCGACCAGCGCCATCAGCAATAACGGAAACACCACAAAGAGCGGTCGCCACAAGTGGTCGCCCGGGTCCTGAATGAGGAACTGCCACACCATCGACGGCACGGAATACAGGTTGACCGGGTCTTCCCAGCCAATATCACCGCCCACCTTGAGTTCTTCGGTGTGCTGGACCAGGCCCAGCAGATTCGGGAGCCAGGGCAAGTACAGCAACACAATGGCAATGTTGGCCAACCACCAGCCCGGACGCGTAACAAGGCGCAGGCCGCCGGCCCGTGGCTGGCGCAGCAACAGCAGCCATGACCAATGCACCAGTACGCACAACGCGGTGAAATAGTGGGTGTAGAAGGCTGCCGTCATCAACAGCGCATAGGCCACCAGATAGCGCTTGCGCTCAGGCTGGCGGACCCAATACACCAATGCCAGGGTGGCGGCCAGCAGCCATACGCCCAGCAGCGAATACATCCGCACTTCCTGGCTGTAGCGCACTGCCGTGGGCAGCAACGCCAACAGAATCCCGGCCAGCACCGCCGCGCGACGGGTCGCGATCAGCCTTGTCAGCCAGATTCCCAGGCCGACTGCGACCACACCGGGGATCGCACTCATGCTGCGCAGGGAGAAAATGCTGTCGCCGAACACCTCGATCCAGCCGCGCAGCATGAAGAAATACAGCGGCGGATGAACGTCATGTGCGGCGTGAAACCACAGGTCTTCCAGGGAATACTCGGCGAGCAGCAGGCTTGAACCTTCATCGCCCCAGATGGCGGAGGCGGTCAGGCCATAGAAACGCACGGCCATGGCCAACGCCACCAGCGGTACCCACCACAACCGAGCCAGCCAGCCGGCATTCTCCCAAAGGCCAGGATTGAGCACGGGCAATGCCCCGGCCTTGTTGTCTTGTTCCGCCACAGAGCGTCGCACCTCTACTTCCTCACCCACTACTGAACCTGCGCTTGCGCGAACACCCGCCACTCTAGGTCAAAAGGCCTTGATTCGCCCGCTGTTTTGCATGGATTTGACCAACCATCCGCCAATCGGACAAATCTGAATTTTGCGCAGGACGTCTCCGACGCTTTCATCGGATCACGCTATGATTGCTGCCTTCCATGGATTCAGGATGAAGGACATTTCATGCGCATCGGTCTTCTGTCACCCCTGGCACTGGCATTGCTCGCCACCCTTCCCCTCCAGGCCCACGCCAGCGGCGATGACTCTTGCTACCCGGATTGGCGGGTGTCGCGCAACAGCCTGGACGTGTGCAGCAACCTGCCCTTCCTGAGCCCCGGCAATGACAGCCGGGTCAACCTGCGGCTGTTGCTGGCGGACAAAAACGTCATGCCGCTGGCGCCGAATGCCTTGGGCGAGCAGGACGTGTCCGAAGGATTTGGCCCGGTGCCCTTTCCGGTGTATCGGCTTATGCCGGCTGCGGATGAGCCCGACAACAAACCCGACGACTCGCGCACCGCCGAACTGGATGCACTGCTCAGCCCGCTGGGCATCACGCGCGACGACGCCAAGACCGCCGGTGAAGCCTTCCTTTCCGGCGAAGGCAGCCGCTGCCGCAGCAACGCCGATGACAGTGCCGCCGCGTTTATCAGCCAGGTGGTGAAGGCCGATGTACCGCAGGCCGAGCGCCAGTTACTGGCCAAGCTGCGGCTGCAGATGCTCGGCAGTTGTTCCTCGGACGGCGTAGCGGCAGGCGAGGCCGACCAAATCAAATCGGCAGACGGCCAGGCATTGCTCACCTACCTGAAAGCCGCCGGGGACTTTTACAGCGGACGCTTCAGCGATGCGCAAAAAGGTTTTGCCGGGCTGACGAGCAGCTCGCTGCCCTGGCTGAAGGAAACAGCGCTGTACATGACCGCCCGCACCGCGCTGAACGACGCCCAGCAAAATGCCTTCGATGAATACGGCACACCGTCGCTTGAGCATGTGGATAAGTCTGCCCTGCAACGGGCCGAAAGCGCTTTCGACGACTACCTGAAAACTTATCCACAGGGCGAATACGCCGCCTCCGCCCGTGGCCTGTTGCGCCGGGTGCACTGGCTGGCGCCCAACCCCGACAAACTGGCGGACGACTTTGCCTGGCAACTGACCCAGGCCACCGATGCCCAGCGCAACGTGTCGCTGGATGAACTGGTGCAGGAAGCCGACACCAAGCTGCTGACCAGCACCACGGCACCTGTGGGCAACCCGCTGATCCTGGCCCTCAACGACCTGATGTGGATGCGTGCCGGCGAGCCGCCGAAGCTCACGCGTGAAGCGCTCGATGCACAAAAAGCGGTGTTCGCGCAGGAGCCCGCGCTGTATGCCTACGTGCAGGCGGCGTTTGCCCTGAACGTCGAGCATCAGCCCGACCGTACCTTGAAGCTGCTGCCGCAAGACGTGCCGTCGAATCTCGACTACTTCGCTTTCAGCCAACAGACCCTGCGTGGCCTCGCGCTGGAAGCCAAGGAAGACTGGAAAGCCGCCGAAGCGCTGTGGCTGCAACTGCTGCCGCTGACCAAGCAACCGTTGCAACGTGACCAGCTGGAGCTGGCATTGGCGATGAACTACGAACGCAGCGGCCAGCTGGCCAAGGTATTCGCCGCCGATTCGCCGATCAGTGCCAAGCAGGTGCGCTATATCCTGCTGCGCAACGTCGCCGGTCCCGACCTGCTGCGCCAACAGCTTGCCCATGCCGAAGACCCGGTAGAGCGCCAGACCGCACAATTCACGCTGCTCTATAAAGACCTGCTGCGCGGCCAGTTCGAGACCTTTGCCGAGGACCTCAAGCAACTGCCCGCCTCGGTTCCCGATGACAAGCTCGGCACCAGCCTGGGCTACGTCTACAGCGGCGGCCAGTCGTTGAGACTGTTCCAGTGGAACGGTGACAAGGCCGAGTCCGGCTACACCTGCCCGAGCATCGCGCAAATCGCCAGCACCTTGCAGGCCGATCCGAAAAACCCGCAGGGCCTGAACTGCCTGGGGGAATTCGTCCTGCGTAACGGCCTGGACGGCATGCCCCTGGAACAAGCGCGCTCCGCCGGCAGCCTGGGCAGCACTGCCTCGCCCTTCAAGGGTGAAACCTTCTCGCGACTGGAGGGCTACAAGCGGGTGATCGGCAATCCCAAGGCACCGCGAAACGACAAGGCCTACGCGCTGTTTCGTGCCATCAACTGCTACGGACCTTCGGGCTACAACAGTTGCGGTGGCGAGGACGTCGACAAGAACGTGCGCAAAGGCTGGTTCCGCCAGTTGAAAACCGGGTTCGCCGACACCCAGTGGGGCAAGTCGCTGCAGTACTACTGGTAAGCCGTGAAGCGTTTCTGGCTGGCCCTGCTCCTGCTGGCAAGCCCGGCCTTCGGCGCGGTGGACGCCCGCGACCATGATGCATTCTGGCTGTGGAGCGGCGTCGCGCCGCAGCCGGTGCTCAAGCAGGCGAAAACCCTGTACATCCTCCAGGGCCAGATCAACTCGACCCGCCGAGCGCCCCAGCGTGGTGTGCAATTCATCGCCCAGGGCATGAGTGTGCCGCGCATCACCCAGGGTGAAATCTGGGTGGTGTACCGCGCCCACACCCTGCACTGGCCCGAGTCGGTGTACAGCCAGATGCTCGGCCAGGTGCAACGCTGGCGGGATGCGGGCAATCCGGTGCTGGGCATCCAGATCGACTTCGATGCGCGCACGCAATACCTCGACGAATACGCGGACTTCCTGCGCGACCTGCGCCAACGCTTGCCCAAGGATCTACGCCTGAGCATCACCGGGCTGATGGACTGGAGCAGCAACGCCGACCCGGCCGCCATCGCACAACTCAAGGGCGTGATTGATGAAGTGGTGGTGCAGACCTATCAGGGCCGCCACAGCATCCCGGACTACGCGGCGTATCTGCCACGCATGAACCGGTTGGGGGTGCCGTTCAAGATTGGGTTGATTCAGGGTGGGGCATGGGAGGAGCCGGGGTATTTGAAGGGGAGTGAGTGGTTTCGCGGGTATGTGGTGTTTTTGCAGAATCCCTGAGTGCCCACGGTCCTTGGACTGTGGGCACTCAGGGCTAAAAAACGCCCGCGAATGACCGGTATCTACCAGTCATAAGTCAAGCTCGACACCACCGTGCGCCCTTCCCCGTAGTAACAATCCAGGTCACTGGTGCATTGCGACACGTAGGTCTTGTTGGTGAGGTTCTGCACGTTCATTGCCAGCTTCACGCCTTTGAGCTTGAACGCCGAGCGGCCCAGGTCGTAGCTCAGGCTGGCGTCGTAGACGGTATAGGACGGAATGCTGAACGCCCCTGCGTAGTAATCACCAAAGCTGCTGCGAACGTAACGCGCGCCCAATCCTGCGCCAACACCGGCCAGGGGTGTGTCGCCAAGGACGGTGTAGTTGACCCAGACCGAAGCGGTAAGCGGCGCAATGCCGGCCGGATGCCGGCCCTGACGACCGTCGTTGTCCTTGGTGTACTTGATGTCATTGCGCGCCGCTGACGCGACCACGTCCCAGGCATCGCTGAGGGACGCCTTGGCTTCCAGCTCCACGCCACGTGAGCGCATGGCACCGCTCTGGGTGCTGAAGGTGGTGTCTACCGGGTTGGTGGTCAGCACGTTTTTCTGATCCAGTTGATAGACCGAAACCTGCACAAAACTCTTCTGGCCCGCCGGCTGGTATTTCAGGCCGACTTCGTACTGGTTGCCGGTAGAGGGGTCAAATGGTTTGCCGCTGATATCGGTGCCCGACAGCGGCAGGAAGGATTCGGAGTAGCTGACAAACGGCGCCAGGCCATTATCGAACAGGTACACCAGACCGGCCCGGCCGGTGAACGCCTGGTCTTTGCTGCTGGTGCGGGTGTCGGCCAGTGGTTCCTTGTTGACCACGTTGGCCCAGTCGTAGCGCCCGCCAAGGACCAGCGCCCACTTGTCCAATTTGATCTGGTCCTGCACGTACAAGCCGGTCTGGGTCACGGTGCGGTCCCAGCGATAAGGCTGGCCGAAATTCAGCCGCTGGCCATAGACCGGCTTGAACAGGTCGATCACCGGCGGATTACGATCGTACAGGCCGTGGAATTGCGAGTTGAAGTGGTAGTAATCCAGGCCAACGATCAACGTGTGGGACAGGGCGCCGGTGTCGAACTCCGCCTGGGCGATGCTATCCACACCGAATACTTTGTTGTGCTGCGACCAGTCCACACCGAAGCGTTGCAGATAGCGTTGGTCTTGCACGCCGGTTACCGGGTTGGGCACAAATCTGTAGCCGTGCAACGGTGCGGTGTAGCGGTCGTCCACTTCGGCGTAGCGAGCGTTTTGCTTGAGGGTCCAGGTGTCGTTCAGGCGATGGGACACCTCATAGCCCAACACGTACTGCTCGCGATTGTACTGGTTGACGCCTGGCTCACCGATGAACACATCACGCTTGATCTTGCCGTTGGGGTTGTCCCAGATCGTCCCGGACGCGGGCAACCCCTGGGCCTCGGGCACGCCTTTGTCTTTCTGGTACTGGGCGAACACGGTCAGGCGCGTGTCGTCGTTGGGCTGCCAGGTCAGGCTGGGAGCGATGAACTGGCGTTTGTTCTCGACGTAGTTGATCTCGCCCTGTTCGTCCTTGGCCAGGCCGGTGAGGCGATAGAGAAACTCGCCCTGCTCATCCAGCGGTCCTCCGAGGTCGATGGCGGCGCTTTTGTGCTCGTAGGTGCCGGCCTCCAGCACCACTTGATGCACCGGGGTTTCGCTGGGGCGCTTACTGACCATGTTGACGATGCCACCCGGTTGGTTCTGCCCGTACAAGACCGAGGCCGGCCCCTTGAGCACTTCGATGCGCTCCAGGGAATAGGGCTCGATCTGCAAAGCACCGCCGGTGCTGCCGCCGCCGTAGGGCAAGTGCAAACCGTCGAGGTACAGCGGCGTCGGCGTAAAGCCACGGGAAGTAGGCTCATCAAACAGTTTGACCCGATCGGAAAAACCGCCGGCCGTCATGCCCGGTGTATAGAGCAACGCCTGGGTAACGCTTTGCGCGCCCCGCGCCTTGATCTCGGCGGCGGTGATGACGTTGATGGTCTGGGGGATTTCCACCAGCGCCGAATCGGTCTTGCTGCCGGTGGCGCTGCGCTTGGCAACGATGCCGTCGACCGGGCCCCAGGCCGTTTCCTGATCCTGTTGACCACTGATCTGCGTCGCACCGAGTTGCAGCGCGCCGCTCGCGGGCAGGGCCTGCAATGACCAGCCGCCCTGGGATTGCACCGCGACCAATCCGCTGCCGGCCAACAAACGCTCCAACCCTGGCCCGGTGGCGTAGCGGCCCTGCAAGCCGGCGCTGCGCTTGCCTTGGGTCAGCAAGGCGTCCACCGACAACAGAATCCCCGAGGCGCTGGCGAACTGGTTCAAGGCCTGGTCGAGGTTGCCCGCCGCAATGTTGTATTGGCGCAGGGCTTCAGCACTCTCCTGGGCCTGGACCACGCTCGGCACCACAGGCGCCGTCGCCAGCAGACTGACAAACAGGCCACGGCGCAGGGCGCGGGCCAGGGGTTGGATTGGGTGGTGCGACATTGCAGGGCTCCCCGTGAGAACGCTTCTTGATTGGCTTTCAAGAGGTATCCCGGACGGGGTTGGAAAACCGACAAGCCGCAGGCAAAAAATTTTTTTAGCCCCGCGCCTTGATCGTGACCCAATAGCGCGTCACCGCCTGTACCTGTACCGGCAACGAACGCTCAAGCGCGTGGAGAATTGCGTCGGTGTCATTCAGCGGAAACACGCCGGTCAACAGCAAGCCGGCCACTGCCGCATCGCAGCGCAACAGCCCCGGGCGATAACGGCTCAACTCGGCAACGAACTGCCCCAGCGGCTGGCGCTCGGCGATCAAGCGGTTCTCGGTCCAACTGCTGGCATTGGCATCCACCGGCACCAGCGTCGAAGTCCGGCTGGCGCTGAACCACAGGCTGTCCCCGGCATTCATCTGCACCGCCGCACCGCGCACCGGACGTACCTGCACACGTCCTTCATACAGGTCGACGCGGCTGCCATCGTCCACTTCACGCACGGCAAACCGGGTGCCCAAGGCCTGCACATCTCCGGCCGGGGTTTCGACGATCAATGGCCGGGACGGATCGTGGCCGCTGGTCAGCAGGATCTCGCCGCGTATCAGGCGGATACGCCGCTCACTGGCGCTGAAGCGCAAGTCGACCGCGCTGTTGCTGTTGAGGTCCAGGCGCGTGCCATCGCTCAAGGTCAGGTGACGAATCTCGCCGGTGGCGGTGCGGTATTCGGCAAACGCCGCCTGCCAGGGCTGGCTGCTTTGCACCAGATAGCCGCTGCCACCGGCCACCAGCAACAGCCCGAGCAGTTTCAATGCGGCGCGGCGTTGGGTGTCCGGTGTATCGCGTAACACCGCACGGGCACTGTCGACAGGCACACCGCCGAGGGTTTGCTGTAACTGCTGCAAGCGCTTCCAGGCGCGCCGGTGTTCCGGATCGGCCTCCTGCCAGCGCGCGAAGGCCTGGCGCTGATCGCCGTCCATCTCGCCGCCCCATTGCAGCATCAACCACTCGCTGGCCTGCTCGACAATGGCCGGGGCAATCGGCGCTTCGTGCCGGGTTCTCATTCTTCGTAGACGACCTGGTAGCAGGCGAGAATCGCCCGGGTCATGTACTTCTGCACCGAGCTGACAGTGACCTCCAGGCGCTCGGCAATCTGTGCGTAGCTCAGCCCTTCGAACTGCGACAACAGAAATGCGCGGCGCACGTTGTCGGGCATGCGGTCGAGCATGGCGTCGATCTGCATCAGGGTTTCGAGGATCAGTGCGCGGGTTTCCAGGGACGGGGATTCGGGCTCCGGCAGGTGGGCAATGCTTTCCAGGTAGGCACGCTCGATGCGCAGGCGTCGCCATTGATCAATCACCAGGTTGCGGGCGATCTGCGTCAGGTAGCTGCGGCTTTCCTTGTCACCGGGAAAGCGCCCCGATACCAGTAAGCGCAGGAAGGTGTCCTGCGCCACATCGGCGGCGTGTTCGCGATCCCCCAGGCGTTTGCGCAGCCAGCCTTGCAGCCAGCCATGATGGTCGCGATACAGGAGATGAAGCTGTTGCCGGCCGTCAGTCGCGGTGTCCATGAAAAGCTCGGATACGTTATTGAGAGCAATTATCATTACACCATGTTGCACGGCTGGCAAAGTTCTTTGTCATTCAGCGTCCGGCGGTCTGCAACGGGTACACCGACTCCCAGCCCCCACCCAATGCCTTGTACAACCCGACCATGGCGAGGGACACACTGGTGGAGCTTTCCACCCACTGCTCCTGGGTCGCCAGCAACGCACTTTGCACGGTCAGTACGTTGACGAAATCCACCACGCCTTCGACGTATTGATGCTGCGCCGTGGCAAGGGCGATCTGGTTCTGCCGCACGGCTTCGGCGAGGCTGTCGCGCCGCAGTTGGCTGGCGTTGTAGCGGGTCAGTTGATCGTCGATTTCATGCCAGGCCCGCAGTACGGTCTGCTGGTAGGCCAGGGCCGCTTCCTGTTGCTGGGCTTCGCGCAGATCGAGCATGCCTTGCAACCGGCCACCGTTGAAAATCGGCAAGCTCAGTTGTGGGCCAAAGGCGAATGCACGCGAACTCCACGAGCCGAAATCCGCCAGCTGCAACGCCTGGGAGCCCACGCTGCCAGACAGGGTGATGCGCGGGTAGAAGTCGCCCTTGGCCACACCAATGGAGGCGGTGGCCGCATGCAAGCGAGCTTCGGCCTGGCGGATATCCGGGCGGCGCTCGGCCAGTTGCGACGGCAGGCCGATGGCGACCTGGCGTTGGGTTTGCGGCACCGCAGCGTCCTTGGACAGCTCGGCGTACAAGGCTTGTGGCGGTTCGCCCATCAGCAGGCTCAGGGCGTTGATCAACTGGTCCTGGCGTTGCTGCAAATCCGGCAGGCGCGCCTCGATGGCGGCCACTTGAGCAGCGGCTTCGGCTACGTCCAGGTCAGTGGCGACACCGTCGGCCAGGCGCAGTTGCGAGAGCTTCAGGCTGTGGCGCGCCACCTCGAGGTTTTGCTCGGTGACGGCGCGGGTGTTTTGCACGCCGCGCAGCTGGATGTAGTCCTGGGCGGTTTCCGCCAGCACCGACAACAGCACCGCGCGGCGGTCGTTTTCGGCGACTTGCAGGGTGGCGTCGGCGGCTTCGGTTTCGCGTTTTACCCGGCCCCAGAAGTCCAGTTCCCAGGCGGCGGAGAAACCCATGTCCCACTGGTTGAACGCCGAGCGGCCGTTCTTGCCCGAGGCATCGCTCAAGCCATCGGCGCTGTTGCGCTGACGCAGGTAATCGCCGGTGGCGTTGACGGTCGGGTAGCGCTCGGCGGTGATCACCTGGCGCGCCGCGCGGCTTTGTTGCAGGCGGCTGCTGGCGAGTTTCAGGTCGAGGTTATCGGTCAGCGCGCGACGGGTAAGCGCGGTGAGCTGCGCGTCGTGGAACACTTCCCACCAGCGCTCTTCCAGCGGGTCGCTGACCGCTTGGCTGGCGGCTTGTCGGCCATGGGGCTCGGTCCATTGGCCGACGGGATTCTGCGGGCGCTGGAAGTCCGGGCCGACGGTGCAGGCACTCAGGGTGAGCAGGCTCAAGGTTAACCAGGCAAGGCGTCTCATTGCTGCGCCACCTCACGTTGCTGGGCGGCGGCGTGGGTGTCGACGCTGGCTTCCACCGACATGCCGACCCGCAGGCGCTCGGTCAACGCCTGGCCGGGCTCCAGGATGATTTTTACCGGAATACGCTGCACCACCTTGGTGAAGTTGCCGGTGGCGTTGTCGGGTTTGACCGAGGCAAATGTCACGCCGGTAGCTGGCGCCAGGCTTTCGAGGTGGCCCTTGAGCACTTCGCCGTCGAGGCTGTCGACCTTCACGTCCACCGTTTGGCCAGCGTGCATGTGGGATAACTGGGTCTCCTGGAAATTGGCCACCACGTAGGCCTCGGCCAGCGGTACCACGGCGAGGATCTTGCTGCCCGGCGTCACATAGGCGCCGACCCGCACCGCGCGCTCGCCGACCATGCCGTCCACCGGCGCGACGATGCGGGTGTACGACAGCTGATAGCTGGCCATTTCCAGTGCGGCCTGGGCACGTTTCAGGCCGCCCTCTGCCGCATCACGCTGGGCGCTGAGGATTTCCACCTGCTTGCGTTCAGCGGCCAGCACCGCCGTGGCATTCGCCAGGCGTGCTGTGGCCTGGTCAATACGCGTCTTGGCTTGCTGGGCGTTCTGCACGGTGCCGGCGCCTACACCCGCGAGGTGGTTGTAGCGGTTCAGTTCGTGTTCGGCAAACGCCACTTCGGCGCGATCCGCCGCCACAGTCGCCTGGGCCTGGGCGATCACCGAGCTTTGGCGCTCCAGGGTTGCCGTGGCATTTTTCAGCTGCGCCTGGGCCACCAGCGTATCGGCATCGGCCGCCTGGGCAGCGGCGCGGAAGTCACGGTCATCAATCAGCGCCAGCAACTGCCCGGCCTTGACCCGCTGGTTGTCTTCCACCAGCACTTCCTTGATGAAGCCGGCCACACGCGGCGCCACCAGGGTGTAGTCAGCGGCGACGAAGGCGTCGTTGGTGCTCTGGCGTTTGCTGCCGAACACACCCGGCGCCAGCAGGTAAACCAGCACACCGACGGCAAACACGGTGATGACGGTTACAGCGATTTTGTCTTTGCGTTTCATAACAATCCCTTTGGCTCAGTGAGCAATCAAGTCGGCGCGCGGGGCGGATAAATCCGCGTCGGCATCCAGAAAATCAGCAGGATCAACGCCGCCGCGACACCGGCCATGACGTAGTAGAGATCCGAAGAGGTGAGCACCACGGCCTGCTCGTGCATCCGATGGGCAAGGCCGGCGGCATCGCTGTCGGCCAGGGGCGAGTTGCCCAGGCTGTCCACCAGCATGGTCGAGTGGAAATGCAGGCGGTGTGTGGTCAGGGCATCGAGCACGCCGGTGGCGACCACGGCGGCCAGGCCTTTGACGGTGTTGAACCACGCCGAGGCGAAAGGCCCGTCCTGGGGCGTGATGCTGCCGGTGGAGAGCATCAGCAGCGGCAACACCGCCATCGGTTGCCCGAAGATTTGCAGCAGTTGCAGCACGTAGAAATCATCGCGAATCCATGCCGACGTAAGTTGCGCCCCGCCCACGCAGGACAGGATCAACATGCTCAAGCCAATGCCCAATACCCAGCGGCAATCGACCCAGCGCAAGTTGCACAACGCCGCCACCAACGGCAGCGCGATCAACTGCGGCAGCGCCATGATCAGCATCACCGGTGCAGTTTGCAGCGGGCGGTAGCCTTGGACCTGGGCCAGGTAGCTGGACGGAATGATGGTCACCGCCAGCAGCACGATCAGCACCCCGGCGAGCACAATCAGCGCGAACGACAGGTTGCGTAGCCCAAGCATCTGCAACTTGAAAAACGGCATCGGGTGCGACCACTCGTTGATCATGAACAGCACCAGCAACACCAGGCCGCCGATCAACAATGAGGTAATCAGCGGCGACTCGAACCAGTCCAGCCGATTGCCCTGCAACAGGCCGATCACCAGCATGCAGATCGCCGGGAACCCCAGCAGCAGACCACGCCAGTTGAACTGCTTGAAGCGCTCCAGGCGCAGCGGGTCCTGGGGCAAGCCGTAGGCCACGGCCGCCATGGCCAGCAGGCACGGCCCGACAATCTGCCAGAACGCCCATTGCCAGCCGACGTATTCGGTCCACATGGCCGCCAGCGGTGTGCCGAGGCTGGGGCCAAAAGTGGCCGTGAGAGCATAGCCGGCGAGGCCGTACAGCTTGACGTTGGCCGGCAGGAACCGCAGGGCCACGGTCATCAGCATCGGCGGCAAGGCGCCACCGGCCAGGCCTTGCACGGTGCGCAGGATCAGCAGGCTTTCGTAGTTCGGTGCGAACGGGCACAGCACGCCAAGTATGGTGAACAGGCCGATGGCGCAGAGGGTGAAACGGCGCAGAGAGAACGTCACCGAACACCAGGGTGCAAAGGCCATCGCCGAGACAGAGGTGGCGGTGTAGGCAGCCACCAGCCAGGTGCCTTCGTCGAAGCCGATGTACATCGCACCACGAATATCGGCGAGAGCGACTTTGGTCACCATCTCGTTTAGGCCGGACACCAGTACCGCAAGCAATACGCCCACCAGGCCGATGATGATGCGCGGGCCGAAAACGGGAGGGGTAATGGCGGTCGGTTTGGCTGCGGCCAGGGGTGCGGGAGCAGCGAGGGACGTCATGAACTACAACTCGGAATAGGAAATACCCGAGCAGTTTAATAAGGCTTAGACATGACAAAAAGTGACTTATCGGAAGCTTATAAGTGCACCAGACGCAATGATCAAAATGTAGGCGATCTCTGTGGGAGCCGGGCTTGCCCGCGATTGCATCACCTCGCTATGCCTGAAAAACCGTGTCGCCCGCATCGCAGGCAAGCCAGCTCCCACATTGGCCGAGCTCACTTGCGACTCACGTGGGCTGCGCTTCCTTCCACGTCGCCTCGCAGCATTCACGCATGGTCTCGCGCAGCCATCTATGGGCCGGGTCCTTGTCGAAACGCGGGTGCCAGGCTTGGGTCAGCACCAGGGTCGGCAGGGAAATTGGCAGGGTGAAGGCTCGCAACGGCAGCTTCAGGCGATTGGCGCTGTAGAGCGCTTCCTTGGGCACCGGCAGGATCAGGTCGGAGTCCGGCAGCATGAACATCGCGCCGTGAAACCCCGGGGCGATCATCGCGACTCGGCGTTCCAGCCCCTGGGCGTTCAGGGCGGTGTCGATGGGCCCCCGGGCAATGCCGCGCCGAGAGATGCTGATATGCGAATAGCTGGCAAACCGTTCGGCGGTGATTTCTCCATCGAACAACGGGTGCCCTTCCCGTGCCAGCCCGACGAAGGTGGTGGTGAACAGGTTCTGCACCTTCACTTCCGGAGTGATCGGCATGGTGTTGCCCACCCGCAGGTCGAGACGGCCTTCACGCAGGGCCTCGTCATCGGTGTCGCCTTCCGGCACGAAGCGCAGTTCGCACAGCGGCGCCATGCGTTCCATGGTATCGAACAGCCGACCGCCATACACACCGACAAAAAAGTCATTGGCCCGCACGCTGAAGCGTCGGCGCAGGGTGCGCAGGTCCACTTCGTCCGCCGAGCGGAACAGCAGCGCCGCCTGCTCCACCACGCTGCGCACCTGGCCTTGCAACTCCAGGGCCTTCGGCGTCGGTACCAGGCCGCGACCGGCGCGCACCAGGATCGGATCGCCCACTGCCTCGCGGATGCGCGTGAGGGTGCGACTCATGGCGGCCGGGCTCAGGTTCATCCGCCGCGCGGCACCTACCACACTGCCCTCGTCGAGCAAGGCGTCGAGGGCGACCAGCAGGTTCATGTCCGGTAATTGCATGCCAAGCACTCGTGATCGGTTGGGAGTGAACTTGGCGCAATCGTAGCAGACTGTGGCGAGGGAGCTTGCTCCCTCGCCACAGGGTTGGTGTTTCAGTCAGCGTTGCATACCCCAGCGCTTCACGGTGACCCGCTCCAGGGTGTCGAACACCAGGTTCTCCACCAGCAGCCCGATCAGGATCACCACCGCCAGGCCGGCAAACACTTTGTCGGTGTACAGCTCGTTGCGGTTCTGGAAGATGTACCAACCCAAACCGCCTTTGCCGCTGGTAGCACCGAACACCAATTCGGCAGCGATCAGCGTGCGCCAGGCGAACGCCCAGCCGATTTTCAGCCCGGCGAGAATCGACGGCAGCGCAGCCGGGATCAGGATGAACAACACGAAGCGCATACCCTTGAGGCCATAATTTCGACCGGCCATGCGCAGGGTTTCGGAGACGCCGAGGAACCCTGAATAGGTGTTGAGCGCCAGCGCCCACAACACTGAATGCACCAGCACGAAGATCAGGCTGTTCTGCCCCAGCCCAAACCACAACAGCGCCAGCGGCAGCAGGGCAATCGCCGGCAACGGGTTGAACATCGAGGTCAGGGTGCTCAGCAGGTCACGCCCCAGTTGGGTCGACACCGCAAGCGTGGTCAGGGCAAACGCCAGCACAATGCCGATCAGGTAACCCTTGATCAGCACCACCAGCGAGATGCTGACCTTGCTCAACAACTCGCCACTGGCCATGCCGTCGTAGAACGCGCTCAGTGTCTGCAGGAAGCTCGGCAGCAGCAGGTCATTGTTCTGATAACGGGCAGCCGCTTCCCAGAGGATCGCAAGCACGATCAGGATCAGGCTTTTACGCAGCCAGCCTTGTTGCCACAGGCGCTGGCGCCACGGCAACTCGCGCTCTACACGTACACCGGGCAACGGTTCGAGAGTGATTTCATATTCCTGGCGCATGGTGCAAACCCTTCAATAAGCGATGCGGATATCGGCGAAACCCAGTTCGGTTTCCACCTCGGGCGCTTCATCAAACAACAGCCGATGAATGCGCCGCGCCGAAGCCTGGAACTCCACACCGCCGAGGCTGTGCAGGTCGTATTGATGGCTGTGGATTTCCGCCCGCACCCGCCCCGGGTGCGGCGACAGCAACAGGATGCGGTTGCCCACCACCAGCGCTTCCTCGATGGAGTGGGTGACGAACAGCAGGGTGAAACGCACCTCTTCCCAGAGCAGCAATAGTTCTTCCTGCATCTTGCGCCGGGTCAGGGCGTCGAGGGCGGCGAAGGGTTCATCCATCAGCAGGATTTTCGGTTGCATGGCCAACGCCCGGGCGATTGCCACGCGGGCCTTCATGCCGCCGGACAGGGTGTGCGGGTAGGCGTCGGCAAAGGCCGTGAGGCCGACTTTTTCCAGGTAGTACAGCGCCCGCTCTTCGGCCTCGCGACGCTTGAGGGTTTTGGACGCCAGCAGCGGGAACATGACGTTCTGCTTGACGGTTTTCCACGGCGGCAGTTGGTCGAACTCCTGGAACACCACGATACGGTCCGGCCCTGGCTGCTCGACTTTTTGCCCGAGCAGACGGATCTCGCCCTCACACGGCTTGATAAAGCCGGCGATGGATTTCAACAGTGTGGATTTGCCGCAGCCCGAAGGCCCCAGCAATACAAAGCGGTCTGCCGGATCGATCGCGAAGCTGACCTGGTGAGTGGCCCGCACCACCCGTTCGGGCGTGCGGTATTCAAGGCTGACTTTATCCACCGAAAGCAGTGCTTCGGTGGTGGTCGGGTTGCTGGCCGTGTGGCCTTGCAAGGGCGCGTTCATGTCAGCTCCCTTGCAGCGGTTTGGCGTCCTGGAAGAAGTAATCCTTCCACGATTCGGGTTTGTTTTTGATCGCGCCGACGCGGTAGAGGAATTCCGCCAGCGGGTAGGTGTTTTTCGGTGTGACGCTGAATTCGAACTGCGGGTTTTCGATGATTTTCAGCAGCTCGGCGCGGTCGATCTTGGCCTTGGTCACGCGGATGTAGGTATCGGCTGCGGCACCTTTGTCGTTCTGGGCGAACTGCGCCGCTTCGGTCAGTGCCTCGACGAACGCCTTGTAGGTTTTCGGGTTGTCGTTGCGGAATTTCTCGGTGGCGAACAGCACGGTCGGCGAGTTAGGCCCGAGGATGTCATAGGAGTTGAGCACCACATGCACGTTCGGGTTGGTCAGGGCCTGCTCCTGGAACGGCGGGTTGGAGAAGTGCCCGGTCAGCTCGGTGCCACCGGCAATCAGCGCAGCCGTGGCATCCGGGTGCGGGACGGCGACGGTGTACTTGTCGAGGCGATTGAATTCCTTGTCGCCCCATTGCTTGGCGGCAGCGTATTGCAGGAAACGCGACTGCACGGAAACGCCCACTGCCGGTACGGCAATGCGGTCTTTTTCAGTGAAGTCGGCAATGGTCTTGACCTTGGGATTGTTGCTCACCAGGTAGTAGGGGAAGTTGCCCAGGGAGGCGACGGCTTTCACGTTCTGCTTGCCGTGGGTGCGGTCCCAGATAGTCAGCAGCGGGCCAACGCCGGCCCCGGCGATGTCGATGGAACCGGAGAGCAGCGCATCATTGACGGCTGCGCCGCCGGACAATTGTGTCCAGTCGACCTTGATGTCGATGCCTTCCTGCTTGCCGTATTTTTCGATCAGGTTCTGGTCGCGCACCACGTTGAGCAACAGGTAGACGATGCCAAACTGCTCGGCGATGCGAATCTCGCCTTCGGCCTGGGCGGCGGCAGGCGCCACAAGACTGCCGGCCAGCAGGCTGACGCCCAGGCCGACCGTCGCGGCCAGGCGCGCAAATGGGGTTTTCTTGGACATGGTCATGCTCCGGGTCAGAAAGGCGCGTCGCCCTGGATGGTGGTGCGGTACAGCTTGCGCCGCAGGTGGCTGGGGCAGCCGGCCGCCAGGTGGATCAGCGAGCGGTTGTCCCAGAACACCATGTCGTGGGGCTGCCACTGATGGCGGTAGATGTTTTCCGGCAGCACGCTGTGGGCGTACAGCTGGGCAAGCAGGTCGCGGCTTTCGTCTTCCGGCAGGCCGACGATACGGGTGGTGAAGCCCTCGCTGACGAACAGCGCCTTGCGGCCGTTTTCCGGGTGGGTGCGCACAATCGGGTGTACCACTTCCGCCACTTGAGCGAGTTGCTCGGGCGTGAGGGTCGGGCGCCAATTGCCTTCGAATTTGGTTTCGCTGTAGCGTGCAGTGTAGGAATGCGCGGCGCTGCGGCCTTCAACGGCCTTGCGCAGGGACTCGGGCAGGTTGTCCCAGGCTTTATGCATGTCGGCGAACAACGTGTCGCCACCCTCGGACGGCAGCTCCTGGGCATGGAGCATCGAGCCCAGGCTCGGCAGCTCCTTATAGGAGAGGTCCGAGTGCCAGAACTTGCCGGCGTCTCCCAGGCCGATGGATTGGCCGTTTTCGATGATGTTGGAGACGATCAGGATTTCCGGGTGGTTGGCCAGCAGGAATTGTTTGAGCACATGGATTTGCAGCACGCCGAAACGGCGGCTGAAGGCGATCTGTTGCTCGGGGGTGATACGTTGGTCGCGGAAGACCACGACGTGATGGTCCAGATGCGCGCGGTGAATGCGTGCGAAGTCCTGGTCGCTGACCGGGCGGGCCAGGTCCAGGCCTATGATTTCGGCGCCGACGCTGCCGGGAAATGGACGGATCTCGAAGGTTTGTGTGGTGTCGGTCGCTGTTGGAACAGTAGAGGTGGCAGACATGAGTTCACTCCCGTGCAGTCAGGAGAGTGACTTTATAGTCATAAGAACCGCATTTTAAATACCGTTAGTGAATATCGATATGCAGCAATACCGCTGTTGGCCCGACTCCCGGGAATAAAATGTGCACGACGGACCTTTAGCCTGTAAGACCTGACAAATGGGAGCTGTGGGCCCGAAGAACACGCTGTTGAGTCGCTTACAAGCCGAAACCTTGCCCGTTTGACAAGCTTGTGGACAATCTCTAGTGTGCATTGGATCCAATTAGCCACCTCACCTTGAAAAGGAGGATAGCGTAGTCGTGACGCAGAAGCCGAACCCTTTGAGCAGCATCCAGATCAGCGGGCCTATCCCCGCCCATCTCGCCCGCTCCGTGATTGAAGAAACATTGCGCAACGCCATCCTGGATGGCCGCTTGCCCTGTGGCACCGCCATGCGTCAACAGGAGCTGGCCAGCTTGTTCGGGGTCAGCCGGATGCCGGTGCGCGAGGCATTGCGTCAACTGGAAGCCCAATCGCTGCTGCATGTGGTCACCCACAAAGGCGCGGTGGTAGCGCCACTGATCGAGGACCACTCGGCGGAAACCTACGCCCTGCGCATACTCCTCGAATCCGAAGCGCTGCGCTTGTCGATTCCCCTGCTCACGCCCGATGACATCGCCCAGGCCGGCGCCTTTATCGACGCGCTGGAACGGGAAAGCGACTACACCGAAATCGGCCGCCTCAACCGCCTGTTCCACATGGCGCTGTATGGCAAGGCGGGCAATCAGCGGTTGCTCAAGCTGGTTGAACACGGCTTGAACGAAGAGGAACGTTTCCTGCGCTTCAACCTCGAGGCCATGGGCCTGGGCAAGACGTCCCAGGAAGATCACCGCGAACTGCTCGACCTCGTGGCGCAAAAGAAGGTCGACGAAAGCATCCTGACCCTGCGTAACCACCTTACCCGCGGCATGGAGGTGATTACGGGTTACCTCAAAACTCTTGAAGAGACTGAACAGAACGCTGCGCTGTAAATTCCGCGTGGAACTGAAACGCCTCCCTCGACCACAAAGCGCTGCAAAGTGACGCTGGCCGACGGAGGCCAGTGCACCACCATTACTCCTGTTAAACCATTAAGCCCAAAGAAAACTTCACACACTCCGCAGAGCGATCCAACTACCGCAATATTCCAACTCGAAAAACTTATAAAACTAAAAACACCTGAATACTTAATCAGATTATTACCAACACTCCAATTCTCCCAATCGACAGCGTGAATCCATGCTCGGTGCGTCACTGCGCGTGGCGTTCCTTTAAATAAAGCCTTGGTATTTTGTCACAGCATGCTGCTTGCCAGTAACAGTGTCAGCCTCGTACAGGGCTGCCTGTTATCAAGGCACCCGCGCATCCGTGAAAACCAATGTTTATTTGTCGCTAAAGCACAACGCTTTTATCAGGGAAGAGACACGACTTATAGGCATCAACATGTTCCAGCACTCACACCTGCTTAAACAAAAAAAGCAGAAGTTACATATCCATCCAATATTCAAATATATAAATACCCTTCCAAAGTTGCAGTACTTTATGGAAAACCACGTATTCGCCGTGTGGGACTTCATGACACTCACCAAACGCCTGCAACATGACCTCACCGGTATGCGCCTGCCCTGGTTACCGCCAACGGACCCGCAAGCGGCTCGCCTGATCAATGAGATCGTATTGGGCGAAGAGTCGGACGCGTATCCCGGCCATGGGCACGGCAGCCACTTCGAGTTGTACCTGGAAGCCATGCGTGAAGTCGGCGCGAGCACGGCGAACATCGAGCGGTTCGTCAGCCTGCAGCGTGACGGCAACGATGCAGAAACGGCCCTGCAAAAAATCGATATCCACCCGTCCGTGGCCCGGTTCGTCAGAAGTACCCTGCAGGTTGCCCTGGACGCACCGACGCACTGCGTGGCGGCTGCCTTTCTCCACGGGCGCGAGAGCGTCATCCCGGCGATGTTCAAGCGCATCCTGGAGGAGTGCGAGGTGCTCCATCGCCAGGCGCCCACCTTCTGCTACTACCTCAAGCGCCACATGGAGATCGACGCCCAGGAGCATGGCCCGGCGGCAACGCAATTGCTGCAACGCCTTACCCTCGGCGACCCAAGCCGCGAGCAGCAAGCCGACAGTTGCGCCCTCGGCGCCGTGGAAAGCCGCCTGGCCTTATGGGATGGGTTGCATAGGTGCCTGCCGGAGATGAGCGCATGAACCCTGCCGACTACCGCTCATTTGCCGACGACTGGGAGCGCCGCGCGACCATCCGCACACGCCCGCGGCGGCGGCTGGAAAACGATCAGAAACTGATCTACCCCCTGAGCCGACAGCCCCTGGTGCTGAGCGCAACCTTTATCGACCGATGCCCGCAGTGCCGTGATTTTGTCTTGCTGCAGACGTTCTACAAGTTCATCAACGACGTGGTGATCTTTGAAACCGAGATCGTCGACAAGACCGCACGCAGTATCGCCAAGAATCGCTTTTCGGTGCCCTTCCCGCTTGCCTGTCGCTACGACGCCATGACCGTGGTGGTGGACGAGGATTACCACGCCCTCGTCGCCCTCGATTTCATGCAACAGACCATCGAGATGACCGGTATCCCACCCCTTGAACTACCCGCGCAAATCGAGCTGAGCCGCGCCTTGCCTGCCGCACTGGCGCTGGCGCCCGAACACCTGCGCGATGCCGTGGAACTGATTGCCGTGGCCATCGCCGAGAACACCGTGACCCATGACGTGGCAGCGTTTTCCAAGGACGACAGTGTCAAGCAATCCATCCGTGGGTTGATGGCCGACCACTTGTTTGACGAGGGCCGCCACGCGCTTTTCTGGACGCGCCTGGTGCGTATTTATTGGCAGTCTGCAGACGCCGCGGACCGCGACTGTATCGCCCGGATCCTGCCGGTTTTTCTCCAGCATTACCTGACCCACGACCTGCAGAAAAACTTCGACCTGCACTTGATCGAGCACCTGGATGTCAGTGACGGCACGCGCTCTGCGCTGCGCACTGAAGTGCAGGCGATGGGCTTTCCCATTACCCGCCAGCACCCGTTGATCGGCAATATCATGGGCTTCCTGAACCACAGCGGCCTGCTGCAAACGCCGAGTGTGGTTGGGGCGCTGGATGCCTTTCTTGCGGCGCCAGGAGGGCACCCATGAGGCACCTGAAGATTGGGCTGGCGGGCTTCAGCGCGGCGCTGAATGAACTGGGTGAGACATTGGCGCAATACGGTCATGGGGTGGTGCGAGCACAGGATGTCACCCACCTAGTAGACCTGCTGATCGATGACGGTAGCGAGGAGGTTCCGCCCGGCGTGACGTGCACAGCCTTGATGAGCCTGCGCGTGGGTATGGGAGCGTTGACCGACTGTGGATTGCCGGCCCTGCAGCTCAGGTGTTACGCCCACTCACGGCGACTCCTGACAACCCTGGAGGTGGTCGGAGAAGCCTGTGGCAATGGTCAACGGCTGCGTCAACACGCAGTAAGCAGCCTGGTGGAGTGGGTAGCCCAACAGGTGAGTGGGTTCTCCCGGGACCCGGGCTATTTCTCGCAGGCGGCCGTCGCCTCTGATGATCCGGAACACGGCCTGCAAGCGCTTGCATCCCTGGCGTACCTGCATCGTTTTAACCTGACGGCCGATTTGGTTCTGCAGCAGCAAGCCCAGGTACCCCTGATCGAACGATTGGAAAACAGTCTGCAAACCTTCGCCGACCGGCCGGCGTTGAACATCGCCGGCAGCGGGCTGACTTACCGGCAGTTGCATCGCCAGAGCCTGGCTATCCAGCACCGCCTGCGACTTCTGCTTGGGCCCCACGACACACCGCCGGTAATCGGCGTCTGCCTGGACAAATCCCTGGAGCTGTACGCCAGCATTCTCGCGGTACTCGCCTGCGGTGCGGTGTACCTGCCCCTGGAGCCGGGCCACCCGCTGCAACGCCAGCAAGCGATGCTGGAAAACGCCGGCGTCTCGGTGCTGCTGGATGATGGCAAACATCCACTGCGGGACGGGTTTTGTGCATTGGATGTGAGTGCCGTCGACACTCCCGACACCTCGCTGCCAATGCGCCAGCGCCCCGCCATGGACGACCCTTGCATGGTGTTCCACACCTCGGGCACTACCGGCCACCCCAAGGGCGTGCTGCTCAGCCAGCACAACCTGGCCCATTTCAGCGCATGGTTCGGGGGGCATGTGCATCTGAGCGAACACAGCCGGGTCTTGCAGTTTTCGCCCTTGAGTTTTGACTCGTCCCTGATCGATATCTTCCCGAGCCTGATCGCGGGCGCCGAGCTGATCGTGCCCAGTGAGGACCAGCGACGCGACCCGCAGCAACTGGTGGAGTTGATCCGACAACAGCGCGTCACCCACGCCTTCCTGCCGCCGGCGCTGCTGAGCATCCTGCCGCTGGATCAACCCCTGGGCCTGGCGCACCTGATGACCGGAGGCGATGTGTGCGAGCCCTATGTCATCGAGCAGTTGGCAGGCCAGTGCCGCCTGCACAATTTCTACGGGCCCACCGAAGCCACCGTGCTGGTGACCAGCCACACGTTGCAGCCGGGCGACAGCAATCGCAACCTCGGCACGCCCATCGCCAACAGCCAGGTACTGATCCTCGACGAGCACCTGCAACCGGTGGATGAGCAGGTGTTGGGCGAACTGTACATCGCCGGTCCCGGCGTCAGCCTGGGTTACCTCAACCAGCCGCGTCAGACCGCCGAGCATTTCGTCCCCCTGGAGTTGCCCGACGGCCAGACCTTGCGGGCCTACCGCACAGGCGACCTGGCGAAGTGGACCGCTGCCGGCATCGAGTTGGTCGGGCGCCGGGATCAGCAGGTGAAGATCCGTGGGTTCCGGGTCGAACCGCAAGAGATCGAACATTGCCTGCGCAGCAGTCAGCTGTTTCGCCAAGTGGCGGTGGTGATTGACCGTGAGCGGCGAATCCTGGCTTTTGTTGCTCAGCCCGAAACACAAGACGCCCTGCCTGCACTGACGCAGCATGCCCGGCAAACACTGCCGGACTATTTGCGCCCAACCCTGTGCACGGAACTTGCGAGCATGCCGTGCACCCCCAACGGAAAGGTCGACCGCCAGGCATTGCTGGCGTTACCGACTCCAACGCTGCCGGCCATCATTCACGGCGAACCGCACACGCCCATGCAAGTGCAGTTGCTCAACCTGTGGAGCGAGTTGCTGGGCATGCCGGTCACGCAGCTGTCGGCCGACGAGAGCTTCTTCAATCTTGGCGGCCATTCCATCCTGCTGTCGACGATGCTGCTGCGTATCCGCGAGCAGTTCGGGCGCAGCCTATCCCTAAGTCGGTTTTTTGAAACCCCCACGGTTCGTACCCTCGCTACGCTGATGGGGGACGACGCACCACCCGAAGCACCGACCGGCCAGGCTACCCGGGATGCGCTGCGTGAGCTGCATGTGCAGACATTGCCGGCTGAACAGGCGGGCGAACGTCGCCGGGTGATCGTGACCGGGGCCAACAGTTTTCTCGGGGTGCATATCGTCGAGGCACTGTTGGCCGAGGGTGCACTTGAAGTGGCGTGCCTGGTGCGCGAACGGCCCGGACATTCGGCGACCGCGAGGTTTGCCGAGGCCCTGCGAGAGTACCGTCTGGAACACCTGGACCTGAGCCGGGTGCAGGTGTATGCCGCCGACATCAGCCAGCCGCGTCTTGGCCTGTCGAGTGAGGTGTATGACTACCTCGCCGGGGAGTTCGGCGTGTTGGTGCACAACGCCGCCCACGTCAATCATGTGATGGATTACGCCACCCTGGCCAAGGACAACGTCGAACCGGTGCTGGAATGCCTGCGCCTGTGTGAAACCCGGTGCAAGAAGGTCTTCAATTTTATCTCGACGCTGTCGGCCGCCAGCACTATCGACGCACATGGCCAGGTACTCGAAAACCCCGCCGCGGCCACCCCGCCGCTCTACATCCAGAATGGCTACAACCTGTCCAAATGGGTTGCCGAACGCTTGCTGGGACGCGCCGCAGCGCAAGGTGCCTGGGTCAATATCCATCGCCCGGGGAACATCAGCTTCAACAGCCGCAGCGGAGTCTGCGAGCCACAGAAGAATCGCCTGATGTTGATGCTCAAAGGTTCACTCCAACTGGGCCTGGTGCCGCACCTTGAGTTGAATTTCGACCTGATGCCGGTGGACTTTCTCGCCCGGTTTATTGCGTTCCACAGCAGCCGCTGCCGTGCTGGAGGGACGGTGTTCAACCTGCATAACCCGCAGCCCCTGAGCTGGGAAACCTACGTCGACGCCTTTCGCCAGGCAGGCCACGCATTCGAGCTGGTGAGCGTGGCTCACTGGCAACGTCACCTGCACACAGTGGACAGCCGCAATGCGCTGTTCGGCGTACTGGGCTTCTACCTCAACGGGGTGGGCGAGGACATCGGCGATACCTCGATGATCCGCCATGACAACGCACGACGCGGCGTCGAGCAGATGGGCGGACGCTACCCCGAAAAAAATCCGGCGCTGTTACGCAAGGGCTGCGAGTACCTGCGCAGCACCGGTTTCCTGTGACCAGGCTCTCAATTGAAGGAAGACCTTATGAAACCCGATACGTTGATTCGCAACCCTTGCGCCAAACCTGTGGTGTCCTCAGTTGTGGTTGCCTGTGACGCCGCCAGTGCGTGGGCGGTGGTCGGTGACTTTGGCGGATTTGATCGATTCATCCCCGCCTTGTCCCACATCGAAATCACTGGTGCGGGCGCGGGATCGCTGCGCAAGAAGTTCTTCCACGATGGAAATCTGGTAGTGGAGCAACTCAACAGCCGCGACGAGCAGGCCATGCGCATGACCTGGACCACGATCTACAACACCTTGGGCGTAGCACGGTTGTGGGCCGCCATGGATGTCGAACCGTTGGGAGCAGGATCCTCACGGGTGACCTGGACGATCATCGCCGAGCCGGTTGAACCTGGCGTGGAGGGATTTGAGCCGTTTGTGCAGGCATTCGCCGACGGTGCGCTGGCGAATGTGCGAGCGATGTTTGGCTAAAGGAGACAGGAGCGAGCAGGCTCGCTCCTGTGTGTTCATCGATCAGATTTTGAAACTGTCGACCAACTGCTTCAGGCGGTTGGCCTGTTGAGACAAGGCGTCGCAATCCTTCAAGGTTTCGTTGAGGTTGGCCACGCCCTGCTGGTTCAGCAGGTTGATCTGGTTGATGTCGACGTTGAGGGTTTCCACCACGGCGGTCTGTTCCTCGGTGGCGGCCGCTACCGACTGGTTCATCCCGTCGATCTCGACGATCCGCTGCGTCACGCTGACCAGGCGTTCACCGGCCTGGTTGGCGACCTCGACGCTTTCTTCGCTGGAGGTCTGGCTGGCGTTCATCGTGGTCACGGCCTCACGCGAGCCAATCTGCAGCGAGGTGATCATTTTGTGGATCTCTTCTGCCGATTCCTGGGTGCGGTGCGCCAGGTTGCGTACTTCATCCGCCACCACGGCAAACCCACGACCGGCCTCACCGGCACGTGCCGCTTCAATCGCGGCGTTGAGGGCCAACAGGTTGGTTTGCTGGGAGATGCCTTTGATCACGTCCAGGATGTGGCCGATGTTGTCGGTGCTGGCGTTCAGGGTTTCAATCTGCGTGCAGGACAGGCTGATTTTTTGCGAAAGCTCCGACATCGCCAGGATGGTTTTCTCAACCACCTTGCGCCCATCATCGGCCTGCTCACTGGCACCGCTGGCGTGTTGCGAAGCATCAGCGGCGTTGCGCGCGATTTCCTGCGTGGCGGCCCCCAGTTCGTTGATCGCTGCGGCCACGCTGTTGGTGCGCGCGCTTTGTTCGTCGGAACCGATGATCGACGCGTTGGACGAGGCCATTACTCGCTGGGACAGGTCGTGCACCTGGCGCGTCGCCGAGGAAACTTCGGAAATCGACGCGTGAATACGCTCGACGAATTGGTTGAAGGCACTGCCCAAGTCACCGAACTCGTCCTTGCTTTCCACTGTCAGGCGGCGGGTCAGGTCACCCTCGCCCTGGGCGATGTCCTGCATGGCGCGGCCCATGGTGGTCAACGGGCGCATCAAGACCTGGATCAGGACGCTCAGGAACACGGCAATGGCGGCAACCGCAATGAACATGGCGATCAATGCCGAGGTACGGAACTTACCCAGCGGTGCGTAGGCTTTGTCTTTGTCGATCGACAGGCCGATGTACCAGTCGGCATTCGGCAACCCGCTGATCGGGGTGAAGGACAAAATCCGTTCCTGGCCATTCAAGACCACTTCCTGGCTGAGCTTCTCGATGCGCACGTTGGTGCCCGGGTAGATGTCCTTGAGGTTCTTCATCACCTGGTCCTGGTCCGGGCTGACGATCACCTGGCCATCACCGCTGACCAGGAATGCATGGCCGATGCCGCCGAAATCCACCGAGTTGATGATCTTCACCAGGGTTTGCAGGCTCAGGTCACCGCCGACCACGCCAAGCAGTTCGCCATTCTTTTTCACCGGCATCGCGATGGTCACGATCAGCCCGCCTACCGCGGCCATGTAGGGCGGTGTAAGCATGGTCTTGTCGGCTGCGACAGCTTGCTTGTACCAGGGACGCTGACGCGGATCGTAGCCATCGGGCATTTTGGCGTCGGGACGCTGGGTGAACACGCCGTTGGTGGAACCGACGTAGGTGAACTGGAAGTTGGAGGTAAATGCCGACTGGTCGACCAACCCCGGAAGATCGGCAGAGCTGCCTTGATGGGCCACGTTTTGCGCGAGGCTTTCCAGTACCAGCACCCGCCCGCTGAGCCAGTTCTGCACGCTGCTGGCGGTGAGTTCACCGGATTGCTGAATGGACGACTCCAGGTTTTGCCGGATGGTATTGCGCTGCAAGTAGTCGTTGTAGAACGTGAATAACGCGAAGGCCAGAACCACTACGCCTGACGCGGCCAACAGAATTTTATGACTGAACTTGAGATTCATTTCATTGACTTCTTTTTGCCAAAAGGGGGTGAGCGTGCCGGATGCAACATTCCATGTAACGGTATAGGCAGACTCTGCGACTGCTCTATTTCGGTGCACGCATGGCTCGTCAGGCTTTCGGCCAAGGCAGGATAAATCTTAGGAATTTGTGAGAAGCATCTGCTTTTAATGTCAGAAACCGACCAGTGGTAGCGCTCTAACGTCAGGAGTTGCAAAATTTTTCAGGCTTGTCGACAATGCGACTAATTATCATTTGTGACGCTTTGCCAGGCCGTGTGAATGCCCTCATCCGAGTACGCAGTACAGACGCTTTACAGCAACCATCATGGCTGGCTGAACACTTGGCTGCGCAGCCGACTGGGTAACGCAGCGGATGCGGCGGACCTGGCCCAGGACACGTTCGTGCGGCTGCTGCAAAAAACCGAACGTTTCGAACTCAAGGCCCCTCGCGCTTTCCTGCGCACTATCGCGCGGGGCCTGGTGATCGATCATTGGCGTCGCGAAGAAATCGAGCGCGCCTACCTGGAGTCCATCGCGCATTTGCCCGAAGCCTTGGCGCCGAGTGCTGAAGAACGTGCGTTGATTCTGGAATTGCTGGAGTCCATCGCCCGGCTTCTGGACGGACTCAAGCCCAAGGTACGCAAGGCGTTTCTACTGGCTCAATGCGACGGCCTGACTTACAAGCAGATTGCGCAGCAGATGGGTGTATCACTGCGTTCGGTGGAACGCTATGTCGCCGAGGCGCTTTATCACTGTTATGTGCTGCGGTATGAGGCATGACCTCGATGGATAACACCGCGCGCGCAGGAATCGACCCGCAGGTGGTCAAGCAGGCCATCAGTTGGATGCTGCGCCTGCGTAACAATCGCGCCAATGTCCGCCTGAAGGCGCAGTGCGAGCACTGGCGCGAGGCTCATCATGAACACGAGTTGGCCTGGCAACGCGTGCAGGCACTGCAGCATGAATTAAGCAGCCAGTTGGCGGCGATTCCCGGGGCCCATGTGGCGCTGGAGAACAGTGCCCAGCGCCTTGGGCGCCGGCAGGCATTGAAGGTATTGTCCGGCGTGCTGTTGATGGGTTCGGCGGCCTGGGTCAGCCGAGACCTCACCGGCTGGCAGCGTTGGACCTCTGACCTGGCTACCACCACTGGCGAACGCCGTAGCGTGCAACTACCGGATGGCACGCGCCTGCAGCTCAATACCGATAGCGCAGTGGACCTCGACTTCAACCCGCAACAACGCTTGATCACATTGGTGCGTGGGGAAATCCTGGTGACCTGCGGCGCCACGGCGACCGCCCCCCTGCTGGTTCGCACCCGCCATGGTTTGTTCGAAGGAATAGACGGGCGATTTGTGGTGCGCCAGGACAGCGATTGCACACGCCTGAGCGTCGCGTCAGGCAACGTGGCGATTCATTCACCGCATACCGCCGACGGGCTTTTTACTCAAGTGCATGCAGGAGAAAGCTACCTGGTGCGTCAGAATGCGGCCGCTCTGGCACCGCCTTCGGATATGGATACAGGGGCCTGGGCCGACGGATTGATCGTCACCCGCAACATGCGTCTTGCCGATTTCCTGGCGGAGGTGGGGCGCTATCGCCATGGTTATCTGGGCTGCTCGAGCGATATCGCAGATTTGCGCTTGTCTGGTGTTTTTCGCCTGGAGGACACCGAGAAACTATTGGCGATCCTTCCGCAGACGCTGCCTGTGCGCCTGCGCTATCGCACCCGCTGGTGGGTGAGCCTGGAGCGTCAGGCCTGATTATTTTTGGCGTGCCTGATTTATTTTTGGCGGCTTTTTTCCGTGAGTCCGGCTTAGACAGTAAGCAATTCAATCTGCCTTCAGCGACCTCTACGGATCTCGATAATGACTGTGCGTTTTTTCAGCAACTCTCCCTCTTCCTACCCTTTGCTCGGCAAAGCCGTACGCGCAGCATTGCTGTCGACCACGATGGGCATCGGCTTGCTGCCAGTGGCCGGTGTCGCGGCTGATAGCGGGGTCGAACGTATCAGCCAGCGCTATGACATCCCGGCAGGCGCGCTGAGCGATGTGCTCAATCAGTTTGCCCGTCAGGCAGGCATCACCCTTTCCAGCACGCCTGCGCAGACTCAGGGCCGACAGTCTCCCGGGCTGCACGGGGAGTACTCGGCCGAACAGGGCCTGAGCCAATTGCTCAACGGCTCAGGCTTGCAGGCGCAGGCCCAGGACGACGTGAGTTTCGTGTTGCAGGTCCAGCCCGAGAGCGAGGCGCTGACCTTGCCGACCACCGACATCAAAGGCTTCGCCCTGGGTAATGCCCTGGGCAGCATGGAAGGCTACAACGCGACCCACAGCCAGATCGCCACCAAGACCAGTACCGCGCTGCTGGAAACGTCTCAGACGGTTTCAGTGGTGACCCGCGAGCAGATGGACGACCAAGGCTCGCAAACCGTTGCCCAAGCCATGCGTTACACCCCTGGCGTGCTGACCAACCCTTATGGCGCCACTCACCGCTATGACTATGTGGCGATGCGTGGTTTCAACGACGGTTCGGTGGATAACATCTACCTGGACGGTTTGAAATCCATGGGTGACAGCGGAACCTACAGCACCATGCAGGTGGACCCGTATTTCCTCGAGCGCGTAGATATCCTCAAAGGACCGTCATCGGTGCTCTACGGGCGCAGCTCGCCGGGTGGGCTGGTGGCGTTGACCAGCAAGAAGCCATTGTTTGAGCCATACCACCAGGTCCAGGCCACGATAGGTTCCCAAGGGCAGCGAGGCATGGGTTTCGACTTCAGCGGCCCGGTGGATGACGACAAGCGCATTGCTTACCGACTGACCGGGCTTGCAGACAAGTCCGACACGCAATTCGACCATGCCAAGGAAAAACGCTACGCGCTGGCACCTACCTTGAGCATCGACTTTACCGATGACACGTCCCTCACACTCCAGGCTTACCTGCAGCATGACCCCGACGGTGGCTACCACGGAGGCATGCCGGCAGATGGCGCGCTGCATCAGCGCAACGGCCAGCGGATCTCCAATCACTTCTTCGAAGGCGAACCGGGCATTGATGGGTACAAGCGTGATCAACAGTCGTTCGGCTATCAGTTCGAGCATCGCTTCAATGATGTTTTCACGGCGCGGCAGAACTTTCGGTATCTGGACTCCAAGGTCCGGCTGGACCAGGTGTATGCCTATGGCTGGACCACGCCCACCAGTAATGAGCTGAATCGCTACTACTCAGGCGGTGACGAAAAGCTGCATGCGTTCATCATCGACAACATGCTGCAGGCTGAATTTTTTACCGGCGCGACCAAGCATACGGTGTTGATGGGGGCGGACTATCAGCGGCGCAAAACCGTCGTGGACTGGAGCAGCGGCTCTCTTGCGCCAATCAATGCGTTCAACCCGGTGTATGGCAATTCCGAGATCAGCTATTACAGCCCAACCAGTTATCTGCGCCGGCTCGAGCAGACCGGCGTTTACCTGCAAGACCTGATTGAGATGGACAAGTGGCGGTTCTCCCTCGGGCTGCGTCAGGACTGGGTTGAGACCTCCGATGAAAATCGCATTGCCGAAGCGGGACGGCCGCTGGGCACAGAGATCAGTGATAAACGTACCAAACTGACCGGCCGGGCCGGAGCGCTCTACTTGTTTGATAATGGTCTCGCGCCCTACGTCAGCTATTCCGAATCCTTCAACCCGAACTCCTATTCGGACAGTGCCGGCAATCCCCTTGCACCTACCGACGGCACCCAGTGGGAAGTCGGCTTGAAGTATCAGCCGCCGGGTACCGACAATTTGTTCACGGCCTCGCTGTTCCGCATCGACCAGGAAAACCTGGCGACCAAACTGCCGCAGGAAAACTTCTATCGCGCGGTCGGCGCTGTGCGCTCCCAGGGCCTGGAGCTGGAGGCGCATATGCAGTTGACCGACCATCTCAAATTGTTGGGCAGCTATACCTTCACCGATATCGAGTATTCGAAGTCGATGGTCAGCACGCTGAGTACTGCGGACAACGTGATCGAGAACAAGGGGAACTCGCCGACGCAGGCGCCGCGTCATATGGCGTCGGTATGGGCAGACTACAAGTTCGATAGCGGCGCACTGGATGGCCTGCGACTCGGTGGTGGTGTTCGTTATGTCGGCTACAGCTGGGCAGATGCGGAGAACACCATGAAGGTGCCCGCCTACACGCTGTTTGATGCCTCGATGGGTTATGACCTTGGCAAGGTTGGACTGAAGGGTGTGGATGTACGCCTGAATGCCAACAACCTGACGAACGAGTCGTACGTGGCGTCGTGTGCCAGTTTGAACTTCTGCTACCTGGGTGAAGAGCGCAACGTCAGTGCGACGGTGAGCTACCAGTTCTGATCCCTCTCGATTCATACAAAGCCAGTTCCTGATTCCAGGCGCTGGCTTTGTCGTCTTTGCAGGAAATTTTTATGCGCGCATTGCTGGTTTTACTTCATCGCTACATCGGGTTGGCAACGGCGTTGTTTCTGATGATGGCGGGACTCACGGGCAGCCTTCTGGCGTTTAACCATGAGTTGGATGAATGGCTCAATCCCGGCTTTTATGGAGCAACGGCCAAAGGTTCGGCATTGCCGCCAGGTGAACTGGTGGACACGTTGCAGGGGCAGCATCCCAAACTGCAAGTCTGGTACATGGAGTATCCACAAGAGGCCGGTCATACCGCGATGCTGGCGGCAGTTGCGAGAAACGATCCGGCGACGGGCAAACCCTTTGAGGAGCCCAACCAGGTCTTTTACCTGGATCCGGTCAGCGGCGAAGAAATGGGCCGGCGCGTTTGGGGGGCTTGCTGCTTTCAGCGCGAGAACTTCATTCCGTTCATTCTGGAATTTCACTACAACCTGACACTGCCGGGTAATTGGGGTTTGTGGCTGATGGGACTGGTGGCGATCGCATGGGTGTTCGATTGTTTTATCGCGCTGTGGCTGACCCTGCCGAGAGGTAAACCGTTCTGGAAGAAGTGGTCCACGGCGTGGAAGATCAAGGGCGGCCACGCTTATCGGCTGAACTTCGACCTGCATCGTGCAGGCGGGTTATGGCTTTGGCTGTTGTTGCTGCCGATTGCAGTCAGCAGCGTCGCGATGAATTTGCCGAGCCAGGTGTTCAAGCCTGCTGTCTCGCTGTTCTCATCGGTTAAGCCTAGCGTCTATGAGGCCCGTGGCAGGTTACCCGCCGAGCAATTGGGCGTGACACAACTGAGTTATCAACAGGCCTATGAGCGGGCGCTGGAGGAAGGCAAGCGGCTGGGACTGACGGCGGCGATTGGAGAGCTTTACTACAGCTTTGAGTACAACTTTTATGGGGCGGGTTTTGGACAACATGATACCGAGGCCCATGGGAAATCCTGGTTGTTTTTCCACGGGACGGATGGGCGTTTACTGGGGCAGGAAATAGCAGGGCAAGGTACGTTGGGAGAGCGCTTTTATCGGCTGCAACTGCCGATCCATGGGGGCAGGATCATCGGGGTGGCGGGTCAGGTGCTGATTGCGCTGCTGGGAGCTGTTATCGCGATGTTGTCTGCTACCGGGATCTATATATGGTGGCGCAAGTTAATGGCCAGGCGAAGCAGTAAGGCACGCAAAGGGTGAGCCGGTTCTAGTTGTTTGCCCAGCCCTTAAACGACAAAACCCCTGTCTGCGCTAGCAGACAGGGGTTTCGGAATTCAATCTTGACGATGACCTACTCTCACATGGGGAAACCCCACACTACCATCGGCGATGCATCGTTTCACTGCTGAGTTCGGGATGGGATCAGGTGGTTCCAATGCTCTATGGTCGTCAAGAAATTCTGTGTACCAGACCGTTGCGTTCGCAACGTGCCGGTGAAAATCATGGACTTCTACATAAACAAAACCCCTGACTGCATAAGCAATCAGGGGTTCTGGAATTTAATCTTGACGATGACCTACTCTCACATGGGGAAACCCCACACTACCATCGGC
>NZ_JACARZ010000239.1:0-556 GCF_013386315.1 Pseudomonas sp. P7779
GCCTGCTGATCCTCGACGAGCCGACGGCGGGCGTGGACATTGAGCTGCGTCGTTCGATGTGGACGTTTCTCACCGAGCTGAACCAGAAAGGCATCACCATCATCCTCACCACGCACTACCTGGAAGAGGCTGAGCAGCTGTGCCGCAACATCGGCATCATCGACCACGGCACCATTGTCGAAAACACCAGCATGCGTAATTTGCTGAGCCAGTTGCACGTCGAGACCTTCCTGCTCGACCTGAAAAACGACATGACGGTTGCGCCCCAGTTGATCGGCTACCCGAATCGCCTGGTGGACAGCCACACCCTGGAAGTCCAGGTGGACAAAGCCGTGGGCATCACCGCGCTGTTTGGCCAATTGGCTACCCAGAACATCGAGGTGCTGAGCCTGCGTAACAAAACCAATCGCCTTGAGGAGTTGTTTGTGTCCCTGGTGGAGAAAAATCTGGCGAAGGTGGCGGTATGAGTTCGGAACTGCAACCCAACCTTGTCGCGCTGCAGACTATCGTTTATCGCGAAGTGAAGCGCTTTACCCGGATCTGGCCGCAGACCTTG
>NZ_JACARZ010000240.1:0-300 GCF_013386315.1 Pseudomonas sp. P7779
GGAGAACTTTGCCAGCCTGTCATGGGCGGGCAAGGTCGTGGACTACTTCTGGCACCTTGTCTTGCCGGTATCGGCGCTGGTGATTGGCGGCTTTGCCACACTGACCATCCTCACCAAAAACAGCTTCCTCGACGAGATCAGCCGCCAGTACGTAGTGACCGCGCGGGCCAAGGGTTTCAGCGAAAAACAGGTGCTGTACAAACACGTGTTTCGCAACGCCATGCTGCTGATCGTGGTTGGCCTGCCCCAGGCGCTCACCGCGATGTTGTTCGGCGGCTCGTTGCTGATTGAAGTGATTTT